>JANJTH010000230.1 GCA_024711205.1 Planctomycetota bacterium
GCGGGGCGCTGGCCGCGCCCGCGTTCCTGGCGCCGCGGCGCCGGACCCGGGCCGGCGCCGCCCCGCGCTCGGGACGCGCGCGGGGGTCGTCCAGGCCCTCGAGCCGGACGCGCCGCCGGGAGCGCCGCCCGCCGACGTGCCCCCGCTCGAGAGCCCGCCGCCGCGCGACGGCCTCGTGGCGGTGCTCCCGGGGGTGGGCCCCGCCCACGTCGGGCCCACGGGCGACGGGCTCGCGCTCGAGGTCCTGCCGGGGACCCGGCTCCTGCTCGACCCGATCACGGGCGTCGCGACCCTCCGCGAGGTCGACGCCGCCTTGCCGGGCGGGCCGCGCCTCGAGCGCGCGCGCTCGGGCGCGGTCGACGCCCCGGGCCTCTTCGGCGCGGGCTGGCGGAGCGACGTGGGCGGCACGCTCCACGCGCTGCCGGACGGCGGGCTCGTGGCCCGCCGCCTCGACGGGCTCGTCCGCTACCGGCGCGCGGCCGCCGACGCCTGGTCGTCCGTGTGGGGCGAGCTCGAGCGGCTCGCGCGCGGGCCGGGGGGCGCCTTCGAGGGGCTCGACCCGGCCGGGCAGCGGCTCGTCTTCGACGCGGCCGGGCGGCTCGCCGAGCGCGGGCCGGGCCTGCGCGTCGACCGCGCCACCGGGGGGCTCCTGCGGGTCGAGGGCCAGGGCGGCGCGCTCGCGCTCGCGCTCGACCCCGCCGGGCGCGTCGAGCGCGCGCTCGGGCCCGGCGTCGACCTGCGCTACGCCTTCGACGGCCGCGGGCGCCTCGTCGCCGTGCGCGGCGACCGCGCCCGCCGCTACGAGCACGACGCGGCCGGGCGGCTCACGCAGGTCCACGGGCCGGACGGGCTCGCGCTCGCGCTCGCGTGGGACGAAGAGGGCCGGCTCGCGCGCGCCGACCTCCCGGCCCGCGGCTGGGCGCAGACCTACGAGCACGGCGAGGCCTGGCTCCAGGTCGACACGCCCGCGGGGCGCTGGGTCTACGAGCGGACCGAGCGCGGCTGGCGCGTCGAGACACCGCGCGGGGTCGACGAGGTCGCGACCGACGACCGCCTGCGCGTGCTCGTCGTGCGGCCGCGCGGCGGCCCGGCCGTGCGCGTGCTGCGCGACGCCGCGGGGCGAGCCACGGGCACTCGCCCGCTCGTGCCCGGCGAGGACGACGACGACGGGGCGGGTCCGCTCCCCGAGTGAGGTGGGCCGCCAGGCGCGCGCTGATCGGTCGACTCGTTCATGGCCCAGCGGGGATTTGCACCCCGAACTCCGCGACCAGGGCGCTACCAGACTCAACCACCGACGGCAGCAAGGCCGCGCTGGTCCTGAGCCCGGGATGCTCGCCGGGTTTCCAAAGGGGTTGCCCGGGTGCATCTCGGGATGCAGACCAGCTCGCTCGCCTGGCCGGCCTGGGCGTCGAGGTGCGCGCCGCCCTTCGGGCCCTGGCTTCCGACCCCGCGCTCGGCCGGGCCTTCCTGGCCGCCCTGGGCGACGCATGGCCCGACGAGGGGGGAGAGCCCGGCTCCGAGCACCGGACCGACTCTGCTCGTGCATGACAACCGGCAACCGGCAACCGGCAGAACCGGCAGAACCGGCACAACGGGCGAATGCGCCAGGGATTTGCAGGAACAAACCGGCACGAGAACCGGCACGAACCGGCACGGGAACCGGCAGCGGCCTGACCACGCGCGAGCCCGCCTGGCGCACGCCGGACCCTGACCCGCACCGAACGGCCGGGGGCCCTGCCCGCGTGCGTCCACGGGCCTGCGGTGAGGCCTGGCGGGGGTGGGGGAGTTTCGACACTTGGGCAGTGGGGGGCGCCACAATACCCGCGTAACCGTTGCGCGCCAAGGGGTTAGGAATACCGCAGAACGCTACCGCTTTCGCGCGGGAAGATCCTGCGCGGAACGGCGAATGCGCGCGTTTCGTCGCGTTTCCCGGGGCGGCTACCGCCCGACGCCGGCCGTGTCGGGGTTGTGCGCCGTCTCGATCAGGTCCGCCCGGAGCTCTGCGGCGACGAGGGCGACGACGCGGGCCCGCCGCTCGTCGCTGATGATGTAGTCCACGGCGCGGGCGACATCGAGCGCGTCGCGGGTCACGAGCGCGTGGGCGGTCGGGTCCTCGGGCGGGGGCTCGACGGCGCGGGCTTCGGCGACGCCGCGCCTGCGCTCGGCGAGCAGGTCCCGCAGGACGCGCCCGACGGCGGGGGCGACCTGGCCGCGGGCGACCAGCGCGGCGACCTGGCCGGCGACCTCGGAGATGGCCCGGGGGGTCGTCGCGGCTGCGACGGCGCCGGCGAGCGCCTCGAGCTCGTCGCCGGGGTCCGCGGCGGCCCGGGCCTCGGGCGCCTGCGCCGCCGGGGGCGCGTCGGTCCACGGCTGTTCGAGCGGGGGCATTTTCCCGTCGCGGTAGAGCCGCAGGACCAGGCCGGCTCGCACCGTGTCGCAGGGCGCGGCGGCCTCGCGGAGCCAGCGGACCGTCACGTTGCGGCCCTCGCGGCGGGCGTCGAGCAGAGCGGCGCGCAGGCGCTCTCGCAGGTCCTCGGGCACGTCGCGGGCTTCTTTGTGAACGGCGCGCCAGGGCGTCACGACACGCGCGCCCAGACAGCGCGCTCGCCGTCGGCGCGAGCACCGTTCACGGCGAGCAGGCCGGCGAGCTGAAGGACGACCGCCCGCCGGAGCGGGTCGCACCTGCGGTAGAGCGAGACGAGCGTGGCCGTGCCGAAGTTGAGGCCGTCGAGCCGGTCGAGCCGGCTCGCGGGCGCGAAGGCGCCCGACCCGGCGACGTAGAGCAGCGCGCGCAGGGCGGGCGGGCCGCCGGCCTCGGCGAGCACGACGAGCAGAACCTCGAGGTGCGCCTCGGGGGTTCCGGCGGGCGGGGTGCTGGGCTCCATGGCGCGTCCTTCCTGGCCTGGCGGGCGGCGTGCAACATACTGCGCGCGCCTGTCGGACGGTGCAGTATACTGCACGCCATGACCGAGCGCCCGACCGGACCACGAACCGAGAGCCTGTGCGTGCGGCTCGCGCCTGGCGAGCGCCGGGCGGTCGACGAGCTGGCCCGCGCGGCGGGGCTCTCGCGCGGCGACGTGGTGCGTCGGCTCGTCGGCAGCGCGCTCGAGCGCGTGGCTGGCGACCCGGCTCGGCTGCTCACGAACAAGCCGCGGCTCGCGGCGGAAGGACGGACGGCATGAGTCTCATGGAGATGCTCCGCGGCAAGCAAGCGGAGCGTGTGGTGTCGCGGCGGGACCGTTACCGAGAGCTCGTCGGGCTGGCGGCGCGGGACGAGGTGACGCGGCCCGCCGAGGCCGTGCTCGACGAGCTCGAGAAGATGGGGGTCTCGCTCCAGCGGTTCGAGGCCGACGTGTCCGAGACGCGCCGGGCGTCGGACGTGATCGCGGGGTCGCGCGGCTTCATCGACGCGATCGAGCAGGACCTGCTCGCCCACGTCCCGCTGCGTCGCGCCGAGCTGGCCGCGGCCGATGCCAAGCGCGCCTACGAGGCCGCGCGCGACGCCTGGAACGCGGCCAAGTACCCCGCGGCGCAGTTCGAGAATCAGCTCCGCAAGGAGCGCGACACGTTCCCGCCCGAGCTGTGGGCCGCCTGGCAGGACGCCCGGACGGCCTGGGTCGACGCGCTCTCCGAGTTGGCCGTGGCCGAGGACCCGATCGACCCGACCTCGTTCGGCACGCATCGGAAGGCCGTCATGCCGCCCGCCGCGGCGCTCAAGTCTCTGCGCGCGACCGCCGACCGCAAGCGCAAGGACGCCGAGGCCGCGTTCGGCGCGCTGCTCGGCGTCTCGGTCCCGCACCGGGTCGGAGGTGGCCTGTGAGCGACATCACCCCGCGGCACGTCGGCGTCGAATGGGTGGACATCGTTCGCTCGCGGATCCCGCGCGGCTCGGACGACGCGACCCGCGTCCAGGCGGTGCGCGTGGCGTTCGTGGCGTTCGACCTGTTCCGCGACGGGCTGCCGTGGCGGTACCGCGCCGCCGAGCTCGCGCTCCTGCGCGAGTGGCCCGACGCCAACGAGGAGCGCCGCGGCGAGATCTGGGCCGAGCTCAACCGATACGCCAGCACGGACAGGAGCCAAGACGCGGTCTTCCATCTCTGCCGCGCCGTGACGGCCTCGGTCGAGCCGGGGCACGAGGCCGGCCTGGCGGTGCTCGTCGTCGTCCAGCGGCTCCAGGCCGTGGGGGTCTTCGCCAAGCCGCGGCTCATGCAGACGCTCGACGCCGCGGGCTACCCGGAGATCCCGGGCTGGAGGTTCTGGTGATGCAGGCGTTCGCGCGCGGGCTGCGCGCCGGCCCCCTGGCGCTCTGCCCGGTCCGCGGGCCGGCGGCGCTCGCCGCGCTCGAGGCGCGGACCGTCCCGACCGCCGAGGCGGCGCGCGCGCTGCGCGGGCAGGGCGGGCCCTCGAGCGCGGAGGGCGGCCGGGTGGCGCTCGTGCGCGTCGCCGGGGTGCTGACCCTGCGCGGGACGGGCCTCGGGGCCGAGCTCGACGAGCTGCTCGGCGTGGGCAACTACGCCGCGGTGGGCGCGGCGGTGGACCGGGCCGCCGCCGACCCCGAGGTGGACGCGATCGCGCTCCTCGTGGACTCGCCCGGCGGCGACGTGACCGGCGCGACCGAGCTCGCGGCGCGCCTGCGCGCCGCCCGCGACCGCAAGCCGCTGGTGGCCTACGTCGAGGGCTTCGGCGCGAGCGCGGCATACTGGCTCGCGTCCCAGGCGTCGCGGATCGTGGTCGCGCCCTCGGGCCAGGTCGGTTCGATCGGGATCATCGCGCTGCACGCGGACCTCTCGGCCGCGCTGGCGTCGGAGGGGATCAAGCTCTCGGCGATCTACGCGGGCGAGAAGAAGGCCGACGGCTCGCCGTACGCGCCGCTCTCGGAGCGGGCGCGCGCGGACCTTCAGGCCGACGTCAACGCGGTGTACGAGACGTTCCTGCGCGACGTGGGAGCGGGGCGTGGCAGCAAGCTGTCGGCCGCCGCGGCGAAGGCGACCGAGGCCGGGCTCTACCGGGGTGCTCTCGCCGTGAAGGCGGGCCTCGCGGACGCGACCGGGACGCTCGCGGACGCGCTGCGCGACCTGCCGCGCCGGGGGCGGGCCGGAGCCGCGGCGCCTGCCGCGAGGTCGACGAAGCCGGCGCCGGCGCCCCCGGCCCCGAAGAAGGCCGAGCCGCTCGAGCGGCCTCGGCTGTTCCCCGCGTTCACGCGAAGCGAGTCGGTGCGGGGCGCGGCCCCGGTGGGGGGTGGCATGGCGGCGGCGGTCAGCAAGGCGGCGGACGACAAGGCGACCGAGAAGGCCAAGGCGAGCGCGGCCTACGTGGCGGGCCAGCTTCGCGCCTCGGGCTGGACGGTCGAGCTCTCGGCCGACGGGACCCAGATCGCGAAGAAGACGCCGCCCGCGCCCCGCGAGCACGTCGGCTTGGGCGAGGTCGCTCGCCGCTCGCTCGGATTCTGACCCGTGCGCGCCTGGTTCCCGCCACGGGCGAAGCCGGCGCAACCCGCCGACTGGCGGGACCTGCCGCCGGGCTGGAAGCGCGTGCGGTGTTTCGAGGGCGGTTGCTTCGCCGATTCGGTGGTCGACGAGGACTTCCCGCGCTCGTGCCCGGCCTGCGGCGGGATCCGGATCGTGCTCGACCGCCCGCGGAACCGCCGCGAGGCGCGCGCGTGAGCCGGAGCGACGCGCAGGCCCTCGCCCGCGAGGCCGAGGACGCGCGCGCTCGTGCGTGGCGCATGAAGGGCGCGGGCTTCCCCGGCTGCGTCGTGAGGCGCGCCGAGCGCCACGCGAACGCGCTCCAGGTCCGGGCCGAGCTCGCCGCGCTCGTGCTCCAGGGCGACCGAGAGGCCGCGGCGCTGCTCGCGAGGGGGTGATCGTGGCCTCGGCGCTCTATCAGGGCTGGCCGTGCCAGTCCGTGCGGTTCGTGCGTTCGCGCGGCTACACGTCGGACTCGAGCGAGGTCGTGATCTTCGCGCGCGACTTCCCCGAGGGCTTCGTGTTCACGCCGCCGAAGCCGGCGAGCCTGGCCGACTCGTTGAACCCGACCCGCGAGCTGCGCGGGACGGCGACGGCCGACGGCCGCGGGGCTGCGCCCGCCGCGCACGAGCTGGCGCCCGGCGGCTGGCTCGTGCTGATCGAGGGCGAGCGCCGGCTCGAGCTCGGGCCGCTCTGGATCGTGGGCGCGAACGTCCTGCGCCGTCCCGCCGGTGACGGGCTGGTCAAGCTGACGCTGACCCTGGCCGACGCGCGGCACCTGTGGACGCGCGGCGCGATCCGCCGGTGGTCCTTCAACCGGGCCCGCGGCGACGGGACGCCGGCGGCCGACGCGCTCAAGCCCGACGGCTCGCCGTGGAAGCGGGCCGAGGTCGTGCGCGACGTGGCCGCGAGCCTGTTCGGCGCGCCGCTGGTCCACGTCCCCGAGGCGTGGGAGAGCGCGCAGGCCGGGCCCGTCGAGTTCCCGCCCTACTGCCCGCCGCTGCTCGCGCTGCGGCGCCTGGCCGACGACGGCGGGGCGCTCGAGCCGTGCTTGCGCCTCGACGGGTCGGTTGCGCTCGTGCGCCCGGGCGAGGGGCGCGTGGGAGTCGCGCCGGCGCCGGGCGAGGCGAACGCGGTCGACGTGCCGCCCGAGCTGATCCTCTACCGCGGGGGCACGGGCAGGGGCTACGCGCGCGAGGCGTTCTTCCCGCCCGACCTCGTGCTCGTGCGTGGGCGCGAGCGGGTCGCGACGGTCGAGCTCGACGGCTGGGAACCCGTGCTCGCGATCGAGACGGAGGGCGGGGTCGCGCGCTCGGTGCTTCCGCTGGTCGAGGAGACGGTGCGCGAGCTGACCGAAGGGCGCTACGGGCTCGCGGCGCTGGCCTACCTCGTGACGGCGCCCGAGGCGCTCGGGGTGCCCGAGGGTGTGCGGCCCGAGGTCGCGCGGCTCCTGCGCTCGCAGGCGTGGCGCCTGTGGCGCATGCCCGGCGCCGTGGGCAAGGAACCCGGCGAGGTGGGCCCGAACGCGCACCTTCTGCCCATGCTGCCGCGGGCCGAGGTCTCTGCGGGCCGGCGGCTGCCGGTGACGGTCGAGGTCTACCGCTACGAGACGATCAACCGCGCGATCGCGAACGAGAGCCTCTCGCAGTCCGTCAAGCTGACCGAGCAGATCGAGAAGATCCGCGCGGAGCTGCGCCGCGAGGCCGCGCGCAGGGGGCTGCCCGACCCGTTCGGGACCTACCGCAGCGCCGTCACGATCAGCAAGGGGCTCTCGGTGGACGCGGCGGCCGAGGGGGTGCTCCAGCTCGCGGGCTCGAGCGCGGCGAGGCCCGCCGAGGCCGAGCTGCGCGCTGACCGGCTGGCGGGCGCGAGCCTGGGCGACCTGACGGCCGCAGGCCTGCCCTTCGAGGAGGTGCAGCGCGCCCTCGACTCGGAGCGGCTCGTGCGCCGTCTCGCCGAGGTCGACTCGGAGAAGGCCGCCAAGTACGCCGGCCTGCGCGCGGAGCAGCGCAAGGTGGCCGACGAGGCGAACGGGACGACCCGGAACGAGTCTGCGGCGCGGGTCGCCAAGATCCTGCTCGAGTTCGAGGACAAGGTGCGCGCGCAACAGGGCGCGATCGGGGCTTCCACGCTCGAGCAGGCGCGCGTCAGGCGCGAGCTTGCCGGGCTGCGCGAGGACCTGCGGCAGCAACTCGAGGGCGAGCTCGAGGCGCTGCGGCGGCAGGAAGAGGCGTCGCGCGTGCGGCGCAACGCGGGCCTCCCGCCGGGCACCGTGCAGGAGCGCGTGGCGACCTTCGTGCGGAACGTGCCGACACGGGGCCCCGACGAGGGCGCGCGGGTCTACTCGGCCGAGCTGGGGATCGTCGAGACGAGCGTGCGCTCGGGGTGGGTCGCGCAAGAGAACGTCCCGAGCGCCGAGGCGACCTACTTCGTGCCGAAGGCGCCGCGCGTCGTGTTCGGCGCGACGGTGCGCCCGCGGACCGACGTGGCGCTGCCCGCCGGCGGGACGCGCGTGCGTGGCGCGCCGCCGAACGTCCTGGGCGACTCGGTGACCTGGTTCGTGCGCGCCTACCGTCGCGGCTCGGGGAACAAGCCCGAGCGGGTCCCCGCGGAGACGGTCGACCTGTCCGAAGTGCTCGTGATCCCGCGCGACGACCTCGGGCCCGAGCTCGTGCCGCTCGTCGGCGAGGGCAACGCCGCCGCGCTCGAGCTCGAGGCCGAGGCCGTGGCGCGCGGGGCGTTCGAGGCGCCGGCGGCCGTCCAAGGCGAGGTGCTGATCGTGGCGCGGCCGCATCTCGTCCAGTGCGACGGCGTGGTTCAGTCCGTCGTGATCGAGACGAAGAACGACCCGTATCCGGGCATGGGCTTCACGACCACGATCCGGACGGGCGTCGTCGCGGGCTCGCCGGACCCGGGGCGGACCCGCGTGCGCCCGCCGGCCCTGCGAGGGCTCGGCGACGGCGCGGCCCGCGAGGGGCTCACGAGGGCTGGCGCGTGACGGCGCCCGGCCTCGAGCACGAGCTCGCGCTCGGCGCGCTGCGCGGGGCCCTCGCGGCCTGCGAGGCGCGCCCCGAGCTGGCCGGCGCGGCGCTGGCGCGGCTGCTCGGGTTGCCGTCGGTCGCGGCGCCGCCTGCGCCCCCCGCCCGCCCGGCCCGCGCCCGAGCGCGCACGGTGAGCCCGGCGGCCGACGCAAGCGAGGTTCGCGCCCTGGCGAGCGAGCTCGTCGAGGCGGCCGGCGGGTTGAACCCGGCTGCGCGCGCCGCGGGGACGACGTTCGCGATGATGCGCCGGTGGGTCGACGGGGCCTCGTGCCGGTCGGACGTGCCCGCGCGGCTGCGCGCCGCGCTCGACGCGGTTCGCGGCGAGGCCGTCGAGGACGACGACCAGGCCGAGGCCGAGGACGACGACGCCGGGCTCGAGGTCCCGGCCGCGCCCCCGTTTCGCCGCGGGGCCTGAGCCCGGCCCGAAGCCGCCCGCCCGGCCCTGGCGCGGCCGCGGGCTCGAGCTGGTCGCCGCGCCGACGCCGCCCGAGCACGAGGCGCGGGTGGCCTGCTACGCCGAGCGGGCCGCGCGCGGCGCGTGCGTGTTCACGGGCGCGCCCCCGACGCCGCGGCGCTCGCTCGTCGACCTGGCGCACGAGCTCGGGCTCGAGCCGGAGCTCGTCGAGCGGGCCGACGTGGCCGACCGCCGCGAGGCCGCCGACGGGGGCTGACCCGCAAGCGCGCCGACGCCGGGGAGCTCTACTGCCGGGCCGGCGAGCTGCGGTTGCGCGCCGAGCGCCGCATCGGCGAGCTGCTCGGACCGGCTCTCGGGCCTGGGCAGGCCGGCGCTGTCGGCGGCCGGGGCAGGAAAGCTGTCGCAAGCTCGGACAGCTTTCCGCGCCAGGAAGCCTCCCGCCTCCGCGCGCTGGCCCAGCCCAACGCTCGCGGCCTGCGCTACTGCCGGCGGGGGCGCCTGGGCTTCGCCGCGGGCGCGGGCGGCGGCGCGTCGACGGCCGGCGGGGGCGCCGCGAGGACCGGGGCGGGGGCGCCGATCAAGGCCGGGTCCCGGGCCAGCGCGGCGAGGCCCGCGCGAAACGCGGCGCGGGCGACGACTGCGGCCTTGAGGCCCGGGAACCGCGCAGCGACCGCGGCAAGGGCGGCGTGGTCGGCTTCGGAGAGCCGCAGGGCGAGGCGCTGCGGAAGGGCTTCGTCCGTCATGGCCTCGGATTGTGAGGGGTCGAGCGTTGCGATTCCAGGGCTTGCGTGCGCCATCGGACGGCTCCTTGACACGGTGGCGCCGTTGTCATACAACGCCACCGTAGGCCGCTAGTGTAGACAACGGCGCCGACACGCGGGAGGGGCCATGCAGAACACGGGCGAGACGAGCGGACGGGTGGCGCGGGTGCTCGACGAGGGCTCGCACGTAGCGGTGCTCGCGCGGCGCTGCGGACGCTGGCGCGTGCTCCTGCGCTTCCCGGCGACCGACGAGGGCCGGCGCCTGGCGCGCGAGCTCGCGGCGACCATCGAGCGCGGGCTCGTGCGGCGGGGCTCGGACCTGCCGGGCGCGCCCGAGGCGGCCGCGTGACGGCTCCAGAGGGGCCCGCCTGCCCGCGCTGCGGCCGGGTCATGCCGCCCCCGCCGACCGGGGCGGGGCACCCGCTGACGCTCCTGCGCGACTACCTGCGCTCGCTCCGCGAGCCGAGCCGGCACGAGCCGGGGTGCCCGCTGGCGGACCCGGCGACCAGGGCGCGCGCGACGGCGTAGTAGCGCCCGCGAGGCGCGAGAGACCAAGGCGACCGGGAACGGCGCGGGCGGGGTGCTCGCGGCGGGCGGCCGGTCTACGGACGGAGGTTGACGATGAGGGCGACGATGACGTTGACGGCGGCGGTGCGACAGGTCGAGGCGCTCGACGAGGACCTGCGCGAGCCGCTCGGCCGGGCGGCCGGGCTGGTCGACGAGCCCGGGGTGCTCGGGCGCGCGGCGCGCGCGGCGCTGCGGGGCGTGGGCAACGAGATGCGCTCGGCCCTCGCCGTGGTCGCGCGCGCGCGCTTCGCGGCCGAGCGCGAGCGCGAGCGGGCGTTCGACCGCCTGTTCGCCGCGCTCGAGGGCGAGGCGCGCCGCGCCGTCCGGGGCGCCGGGCTCGAGGCCGAGCTCGCGTTGGCCCGCGCCGAGGCGGCGGTCGCGGACCGGATCGTCGAGCTGCTCTCGCGCGAGCGGCGCAGCGCGCGGCGGGCGGGCGCGTGACCGTCGAGGCCCTCGAGGCCGCGGTTGCCGCGTTGGTGCGCTCGCCGTCCGCGGACCCGCTCGGGCTGCCGCTGGACCAGCGGCGTCGCGCGCGCCTGCGAGAGCTGGCGCACCGGCTGCTCGACGAGGACCCGCGGCGGGCCGGCTGGCTGCTCTGGTCGACCTGGGCGCCGTCAAGGCGGCGCTCGTGACGGCGGCCCTGTCGGACCCGCCTGCGAGGCTGTCCCCAGGGGCGGCCCAAGCTGCCAGGCGACGTGCCGCCCCTGGGGGGAGCAGCGCCATGACTGTACCCGAGGGAACCGACGGCCGGCCGCACTACTCACTCGGGCAGGTCGTCGGGGTGATTCGCCACCTGTGCGACGTGGCCGGCGTGCCTGAGCGCGGGCGGGTCCTCCTTCAGCACGCGCTGGCCGAGAGAACCGCACTCGAGCTCTCGTCCGCGCTCCAGGGGGCCGGCGTCACGCATCAGGGGCTCGCGCTCGGGCTCCTCGCGGACCTGTTGACCGTCCACGCCGTTCATTCCCGCGCCGACGCCGCTCGGGATCGGGTGAGGCGCCTTGCGCCGGACGACGACTACGGGCGTCGCTGTGCCGACGACGAGCACCGGGGGCGGCAACGGTCCGCCGCGCTCTGGCTCGCCTGGGCGGCGCGCGAGGGCTCGGGAAGGGCGGCGGAAGGCTTGCGCCTCGCGACGCTCTGCGGAGAGCACGCACCGGCTGAACGGCGCGCGTGGGCTCGCGAGCTGCGGGCGGCGCTCGACGCGCCGGACCGCGGCGCGCTTGACCGGCTGCTGGCCCGCGAGGAGGAGGCGATCTTGCTGGCGGCGGCTCACCGGAGGCCGTGGGCTGAAGTATCGGTGGCGTTGGTCAGCCCGCCGGCCGCCGCACCGGAGGCCGCCCCGCCAGGCGTCGAGCCTGTGTCGCTCGCGGACCTGCTCGCGCGGGTCGCCCCCGTGTTGAGACGGAAGCGCGAGCGCCAGGCGCTCGAGGTCCTCGTCGCGGCCGGAGACGGATTCACCCCGGGGGCT
>JANJTH010000248.1 GCA_024711205.1 Planctomycetota bacterium
GCGCTGCCCGCGGCGCTCGCCGCCGCGCGCTGGAGCGCGGCGATCGTGGCCGGGTCGAGCCCCGCGACGCGGACCAGGGCCAGCGTGAGCGAGCCCTGCCGCCCCCCCTGCTCCCAGGCCGCCCGCGCGGCCGCGAGCTGCCCCGGGCCGACGAGCCCGCGCGCGAGCGCGTGCTCGCAGGCGGCCCGGTCGGCGCCCACGACGCCCTGCAGCGGATCCTGGCCCGTCACCGCCCCCGCCCTCCGTCCCCGCGAGGAGCATGCCCGACGCGCGGGGACCCGCGCCACGGGGTCAGGCCTCGGCCCGCGCCGCCTCGTCGTCCTCGCGCAGGAGCTCGCGCCCGACCGCATCGGCGAGCGTCACGCCGCGCCCGGTCAGGACCCAGCGCGCGCCCCGCCGCGCGAGGAGGCCCCAGCCGGCCAGGCGCTCGAGGTCCGCCGCGAGCGGCGCCGGGTCGAGCCCCGCGTCGGCCCGCAGGCGCGCCGGCTCGAGCCCGTGCGAGGTGCGCAGCGCGAGCCAGGCCGCCTCGCGCAGCCGCCGCGCCGGCGGGAGGACCTCGACCTCGGCCACGGCGGCGGCCCCGCCGCGCGTCAGCACGGCGTCGGCGTAGGCGGCCGGGTCGCGCACGTTCGTGAGCCGGGCCCCGTCGAGCAGCGACGCCGCGCCGTTGCCCAGGCCCACGAACGGGAGGCTCCGCCAGTAGACCGTGTTGTGCCGCGCGTGCCGGCCGGGGCGGGCGAAGCTGCTCACCTCGTAGTGGACGAAGCCGGCCGCGCGCAGCCGCGCGCGCACGCGCGCGTAGGCCCGCGCCTCCCAGCCGGCCGAGCGCGGGCGCAGCGCGCCCCGGTCCCGGGCCAGGGCGTAGGGGGTCCCCTCCTCCCAGGTCAGGCAGTAGACGGACAGGTGGTCCGGCGCGAGGGCGAGGGCGGCGTCGAGGTCCAGGTCCACCTCGGCCAGGGTCTGCCCGGGGGCGCCGAACATGAGGTCGAGGCTGACCTGCGCGACGCCCTCGGCCCGCGCGAGCGCCACGGCGCGCGGCACGTCCTCGGGCCGGTGGACCCGGCCCAGCGCCGCGAGGAGGCGCGGCTGGAACGACTGCGCGCCCAGGCTCACGCGGTCGACCCCGAGCCCGGCGCGCAGCGCGCGGAGCTTGCGCGGCAGGAGCGTGCGCGGGTTCGCCTCGAGCGTGACCTCCGCGGCCCCCCGCGCGAGCGGCCCCAGCCAGGCCACGAGCCGCGCGATCCCCGCGGTCGTCAGCTCGGCCGGGGTCCCGCCCCCCAGGTAGACGGTCCGGGGCGCGAAGCCCGCGGGCAGGCGCGCCCGGGCCTCCGCCTCGAGCGCGTCGAGGTAGCGGGCCTCGAGCGCGGCGCTCAGGTCGGCCGTCGCGAAGTCGCAGTAGGGGCAGCGCCGGGCGCAGAACGGCAGATGCACGTAGAGGGCGGCGGGGGACGTGGCCCCCGCCCCGTCCCCCCGGGGGGGCGGGGCAAGGGTCACGTCCCCCGGACCGGGTGCGCGCGGCAAGTCCTTCACCTAGAATGCCGCGACCCGAGGACCGACGCACCGCACATGGCAGGGAAGAGCTTCAAGGGCAACCTCGAGATCCTGAACCTGAGCGACATCTTCCAGTCGCTCGCGATGAACCGCCACTCGGGCACGCTGATCGTCACCGACGGGAAGCGCGACAAGAAGATCTACTTCGCCGAGGGCGAGGTCACGCTGCTCAGCTCGAGCAAGCGCATGCGCCTGGGCGAGCTCCTGATCGCCGCGGGGAAGATCACGGCCGAGGACCTCGACCTCGCGCTCAAGCTCCAGAAGCAGAGCCGCAAGAAGCTGGGCGAGATCCTCGTCGAGGAGGGGTTCTGCGAGGAGGAGGAGATCTTCCGGCTCGTCCGCCAGCAGATCGAGGAGGAGATCTACGACCTGTTCCTCTGGCGGAAGGCGGAGTTCGAGTTCATCGCCGACGCGATCCCCGAGGACATGGCGCGCGACGCGCCGAACCTGACGCGCCTGAGCCTCAACACGAACTCGTTGATCATGGAGGCGATGCGCCGGCTCGACGAGTGGAACGTCATGCAGAGCGCGGTGCCCTCGACGAAGGAGGTGTTCGTCATCGCGGACGAGCGGCTCCTGCGCGAGCTCGAGCACCCGGCGACGTTCAAGGTCGAGCTGGTCGACGGCAAGACGGCCGCCGAGGGCATGGCCGAGAAGTGCTTCATGAGCGAGTTCGACCTCTGCCGGCACCTCGCGAGCCTGGTCCAGCAGGGGGCGATCCGCGCGCTCGGGCGCGACGAGCTCGTCGACCGGGCCGAGGAGGCCTACGCGCTCAACGACTTCGCCGCGGCGGCCGCGCTCTACGGGCGGCTCGCGGAGCACGTGAAGGACGAGCCGAAGATCCTCGTCCCGCTCGGCGACAGCCTGCGCCGGACGGGCGCCGAGAAGCAGGCGCTCGTGATCTACGAGCAGCTCGCCGGGCAGCTCGAGGCCGAGGGGCGCGACCTCGACCGCCTGCGCGCCTGCTACGAGGCGATCACGCAGCTCGACCCGAGCCGCCACGAGTTCGTGCGCAAGCTCGAGGAGCTCGACCTGCGCCTCGCCTCGGGGGGCGTGCACAAGAGCCGGCTCGTGCCGGTGCTCGTCGTCGCGGCGCTCGTGCTGGGCGGGGTCGGGGTCGCGCTCCGCGGGCGGATCGCCGCCGCGTTCGGGCCGAGGGCGCCCGACGGCACCAAGGAGGAGGTCGCCGCGCTCCTCGACGCCATGCTCCGGGCGAAGGCGGCGCGCGAGCACGAGGAGTGGTTCGCGCGCGCCGTCGAGCTGTGGTCCCGGTTCCCCGAGTCGCAGGAGATGAAGAAGGTCTCCCTGCCGGTCCTCGTCTCGACCGAGCCGCCCGGCTTCGACGTGTACGTGAACGGCGTGTTCCAGAACCGCACCTCGCTCGACCAGCCCCAGCTCGAGTGCACGTACGACCCCTCGACCCGGGTGCGCGTCGAGATCAAGACGCCGAAGCGCGAGGGGCAGGAGAGCCGCCTGCTCTGGTCGCACGACTTCGAGGACCCGAAGCAGTGGCAGGGGCTCGTGCGCGTGCCGCTGCACGACGAGCCGGACGCGTCGTTGATCGTGGACGGCTGGCTCGACCGGGGGGTGCACGCCTCGCCGGGCGGCCTCGACCTCGTGGGCCCCTGTCGGGACGGCACGCTGCGCGCGTTCCGGGTCGAGGGGCGCTCGCTCATCCCGATCCCGGACCTCGACGGCGGCAAGCTCGGCGAGCGCGGGGACGTGTTCGGGCGACCGCTCGTGCACGGCGACCGCGTCCTGCTCGGGCTCGTCGAGGGTGGGCTGGCCACGATCGAGCCCGGGCGTCCGGCCGGCGAGCGCGTGCGCGTGGGCGCGTTCCCGGCGCCCGCCCCCGTGCTCGCCGCGCCGGTCGTCGCCGGCGAGCGGGTGATCTTCGCCACGACCCATGGCGACGTGCACGGCTTCCCGCTCGCCGGAGGCGCGCCCGCCTGGAGCGCGCCGGTCGAGGCGGGGGTCGTCCACGACCTCGCCCTCGAGCCGCGGTCCGGGCTCGTGCTCGTGGCGGGCGAGGACGCCGCGGTCTACGCGTTCGACCCGGCGCGCGGCGCCCGGGCCTGGATGCGCCCGCTCGAGGCCCCGGTCGACGGGCCCCCGCTCGTGGTCGAGGCGGGCGTCCTCGTCCCGCTCGCCACGGGGAAGCTGCTCGTCCTCGACGGGGCGACCGGCGCGCCCCTGCAGTCGCCCACGTGGACCGAGCCCCGGGGCCGCCGGCTCACGCTCCTCGCCGACCCCGCGCGCGGCCGCGTCTACGCCGCGACCGCGGACGGAGAGGTCACGGCCCTCGACGCGCGCACGCTCGCGCCCGCCTGGACGATCACCCCGCCCGCGCCCTCGGCCGTCCGGCCGCGCATGGCCGTGCAGGGGGACCGGCTCCTGGTGTCCTTCGACCGCCCGACGATCCAGGCGTACGAGCTGACCCGGGGCCGGCTCGTCTGGCAGGCGCGGTTCCCCGAGCAGGCGGGCTGGGTGAACGCCCCGATCAAGGTCGTGGGCAAGGGCTTCGTCGTCGCGACCTCGAAGAACTACGTCCACCTGTTCGACGGGGAGGACCTGTGAGCGCGCACGGCCGCGGGGCCCTGACCCTCGCCCTGGTCCTCGGGCTCGGCGCCGGCGTGGCCCGCGCGCAGGCGCCGGGGCAGCCGGAGCGGCTCGAGGGGGTCACGCTCCTCACGGACACGCAGTTCACGCAGCTCCCGCCCAGCACCCCCGACGGCGAGCGGTTCTCGATCGTGTGGGTCAAGTTCACGAAGCTGTTCGGCGACCAGCTCAAGATGCACCAGTCGCCCCTGGGCGACCGTCTGCTCGTCCGGGACGGGGCCCTCCGCGGCCTGCTCAACGCGAACCAGGACTCCGAGCAGCAGCGCCTGACGCCGCGGCGCTCGAACGTCCAGGTCGTGGGGGTCGGGCAGCGCAACGCCCAGGGCGTCTACCAGCTCGTCGTGACCCGGGTCCGGCTGCTCGAGAGCGACCCCGAGCAGTTCAAGCGGCGGGCCGAGGCGCTCCCGAAGGGCGACGCGGCGAAGCGGCTCGAGCTGGCGCGGGCGCTCCAGGCCCGGCTCCGCCGCTACTACGTGGGCGGCGTCGACCACGACGCGCAGGAGCGGCGCGAGCTCGTGCAGCTGCTCCGGCAGCTCGAGGAGGAGGCGCGCGCGATCGAGCTCGCCCAGCTCCCGCCGCTCCCCGAGGGCGCGGAGGCGCGGCTCCGCGCGGGCGAGCGGCTCAAGGCCCTCGGCGTGGTGGCGCAGGTGTGGGCCGACGACCGGGTGTCCGCCGACCTCCGCCGGGACGCCGAGCGCGTCCTCGCCGAGGTGCTCGGCGCCCGGCTCTACCTCGGGCGCTGGTACGCGCTCGAGGACTTCAAGGACCTCCTCAACTTCGAGCGGCAGGCGGACGGGCACTGGATCCCGCGGGAGCGGGCCGAGTTCGTGCGCATCTGCGACGACGAGCGGCGGCGCATCCAGCAGGGCGAGTCGGTGCAGGTCCTGCCCGCCGCCCTCCTCCGGCAGGCGACCGAGGTCGTCAAGGGCATGAACAAGGACATGGTCCTGGCGATGACGCGCGGCTACCCGGCGCGCGTCGACCGGGTCCGCGAGCAGGTGGGCGCGACGACGCTGACCTGGGAGCTCTGGGTCATGGACGACGGACTCCGGATCTACTTCGTCAACGGGACGGTCTTCCGCAAGGACGACCCGGCGGCCGACGGGGCAGGGGGTGGGGAGTGACCCGCGCGGTCTGGGCGGCGCTCCTCCTCGGGCTCGCGGCGGCTGCGCCCTCGCCGGCGCAGGAGCGCGCGGACGGGCACCAGCTCCTGCCGGAGGACCAGTGGCGGCTGCCCGCCACGGCCGCGGGCAAGCGGTACTACGTCGAGGGGCGCTGGCACGAGTGCTGGCGCGACACGCTCTCGCTGTTCCGCGCCGAGGGGTCGCGCGACCTGCTCAAGGTCCAGCCCGGGTCCGCGCTCCAGCTCGCGCTCGCGACGAACGAGCTGACGGACGGGACGAAGCTCGTGCCCGAGCGGTCGCGCGTGCGCGTCTTCGGCACGGCGGAGCGGCACGGGGGCAAGGTCGTCCTCGCGGTGACGCGCGTCGACCGGCTCGAGGACGACGACGTCCGCCTGCAGCGGGCCCTCGAGGCGCTGGGCGACCGGGCCGACGCGGACGCGCTCGCGGGCCTCGCCCGGGAGGCGCGCGCGCTCGGGGAGCAGTTCGGCGACCCGACCCTCCGCGCGCTCGCGCTCGAGGTCTCCCGCCGGGAGGTCTCGGCGCGCCTCGAGGCGCTCGGGGCGGACGACCACGCGGGCGCGCTGGCGCTCGCGGACCGCATGGCGGCGGCGGGCGACCGCGACGGGGCGATCGAGCTCTGCGCGCGCGTCGAGGGGGGCGGGGCCCCGGCCGCCCGTGAGGCGGCGCGGGAGCGGCTCGCGCGGCTCCGCGCCGTTCAGGCGGGCGGGCGCTGGGTCGCGTTCGAGGCCTACAAGCGGGCGGAGGGCTTCGTGCTCCGCCCGCCGCTCGAGGACCACAAGACGCCGCAGGGGCTCTCCGCGCGCGTCGCCGAGGGGGCCGCGCCGCGCTGGGTCCGCCGCGAGCTGGCCGAGCTCGAGGAGGCGCGCCGGGCCGAGCTCGAGCTGCGCCTGGGGGGGATCGTCGAGGTGCGGAGCAACCCGGCCGAGATGCTGGCCCAGGCGCAGGCGCGGCGGCTGGCGCGCGGGCAGTCGCTCGCGGAGGCGCGGCTCGCCGCGGGGGCCCCGGTCGTCGTCCACCACCTGCGCTCGCTCGACTCGGAGCAGCGCGACGCGCTCTGGACCGGCTGGACGTTCGCCGACGGCCGGCGCGCGTACTTCCTGAACGGCGAGCTCATCGCCGCGCGGGCCCAGGGCGACCCCTGGCCCTCGTCCCGCTGAGCGCAGGAGGCCCGCCGATGGCGACCTCGACCTTGCTCGCGCTGTTCGCCGCGGGCCTCGCCCTGACGGTCGTGGCGCTCGTCGTGGCGCTCGTGCTCGCGCACAAGCACCGACCCCGGGGGCACATCGCGGGGATCGTGGCCTTCATCGCCGCCCTGCTCCCGACGCTGGTCGCCGCCGAGCTGGTCGGCGCCCGGTTCGACTTCGCGCCGGAGGCCCGGCGGATCCACCTCGCGCTCGCCTGGGCCACCGCGGCGTTCCTGCTCGCGCCCATGGCGTCCGGCGTCCAGCACTGGCGGGGGCGCGTCTCGCGTGGCGCGCACAAGCGGATCTCGCAGGTCTTCCTCGTGCTCGTCGCGCTGACCGTGGGCACGGGCGTGTGGATGCTCTCGACGCGGATCGAGCGGCCGGCGGCCGGGGGCGGGCCAGGCTGAGGGCCCTTGCAGGAATCCTCGGCGAAGGCCGCCGCGAAGCCCATGACGTCGCCTGCTAGGCGGGAGCGAGTCGAGCGTTGCCGGAGGCACCGCGACTCGCGACCGACGACGCAGGCGGCGTCCGTGGCGAGCGCGGCCGAGCCGGCGAGTCTTCCGGGGGCTCCGTGGTGATGGGGGACGGGGCCCCCGAGCGCCCGCGGGACGGCGGGCCGGTCGAGCCGACGTCCGGCCTCGCCGACGAGGCGGGCGGCGCGCGGGAGAGCGAGCGGGCGCCCCTCGCCGACGAGGCGGGCGGGCTCGTCGAGCGCCTCGAGGACGTGCTCGCGATCGGCAGCCAGGAGGCGGACGCGGAGGCGGCGCGGCTCGCGGCGGCCCTCGCCGACGTCGCGACCGCCCTGGGGGCGCAGCCCCTGGCGGACCTGGCGCGGAGCATGGGCGGGACGCTCCGGGAGGGGCGCGGGGTCGGCGCGGATGGCCGGCGCGCGCTGCTCGCCGCCGTCGACGCCGCGCGCGGGCTCGTCGACGCCCGCCCGGAGGGCCCCCGGGATGCGCGCGCAGCGGCGGCCGCGCTCGACCGCGCGCTCGACCTGCCGGCCGCGCCAACCCTCCCCTGGGCCCGGCGCGCGCTCCTCGAGCGCCTCGCCCCCGGCCAGGCCGCGCTCCTCCTGGCCGTCGAGGCGCAGGTCGCGGAGACTGGGCGCGGCCGGGACCGTGGCCGCGCCCGCGCGGCGCTCGCCCGCGAGCTCGAGGTCACGGCGGCGGCCTACGGGCTCGTCGGGCACGGCGCCTGGTCGGCGCTCGGGCTGGGCCTCGCG
>JANJTH010000261.1 GCA_024711205.1 Planctomycetota bacterium
CCGGCGCCGCCGTGGCGATCGCGACGGTCCGCGCGCTCCCGCGCGCCCCGCGGGTGTGGGTCCGCCGCGCGGGCGGGCCCGGCCCCGGGGCGGGGCCGCCCCGGGTCGACCTCCCGGTCGAGATCGCCCCGCACGGCGGCGCCGCGGCGCCGCGGCCCACGGCGACGCCCGCGGACCTCCAGCCCGGCGCCCCGGCCGTGGCCCCCGGCGCCCCCGCGGACCTGCTCGCGCCGGGCCCGCGCCCGACGGAGGCGCCCCTCTCGCCGGCCGACCTGACCCCCGGCGTGCTCGTCCCGCCGTCGGGCGAGGCGCAGGCGTCCGCCCCCGAGCCTGCGCCGTCGGATCCCGCGCCCGACGCCGCGCCGGCCGACCTCCCCTGGGGCGTCCAGGTCGGGCAGCGCTGGGTGTTCCGCGGCACGCACGGGCTCGAGCGCACCTGGGAGGTCACGGGCCTCGCGCCGGGTCGCGTCGTCTACCGCGAGACGCTCACGCTCCACGGCGCGCAGCTCGGCGCGGGGCCGACCCAGCACACCTGGCACGTCGCCTGGCCGGACGCCCTGGCCCTCGCGAAGTCGTCGACCCCCGTGGTCCTCGAGCTCGCGGAGGGCCGCCGGCTCGAGTGCCTCGCGAGCCGGGTCGGCGACACGACGACCTGGGCCGCCGCGCACGAGGGACGCCCCCGCTTCCCGGGGATCGTCCGCTACGCGCGCGGCGCGACCGTCGTGTGGGCGCTCGTGGCCGTGCACGAGCCCGGCGCCGGGCCGCGCTGAGGGCGGAGGAGAAGAGGGGAAGCAGGGAAGAGAAGAGGGAGGGCAAGGGAAGACGGGGGCCGACGCGCTCGTCAGCGCGGCGGGAGGACCGTGACCCGAACCCGCCGCCGTGCTCGACCAGGTCGGCCCGCGAGGGGCAGCGGCGCCCTCGCGGACCGACCCCCGGCCCCAGCCCTACGAGCGACGTGATGGGCGCCCCGTGGGGGCGCCCATCACGTCGCCGCGGCCTCGGCGACCAGCGCGTCCGTCGAGAGGAGGAGCGCCGCGACCGACATGGCGTGCTCGAACGCCGTGCGCGTGACCTTCGTCGGGTCGAGCACGCCGCGCGCGATCAGGTCGCAGTAGTCGAGCGCGCTCGCGTCGAAGCCGAACGCGCCCTCGCCCGCGAGGGTCCGCTCGACCACGACCGACGGGTTCGCGCCCGAGTTCGCCGCGATCTGCCGGATCGGCGCCTCGAGCGCCTCGCGCACGATCATGGCCCCGATCTCCTCGTCGCCCTCGAGCTCGAGCTCGAGGATCGCCCGCGACGCGCGCAGGAGCGCGACGCCGCCGCCGGGGAGGATCCCCTCGGCCGCGGCCGCGCGCGTCGCGTGGAGCGCGTCCTCGACGCGCGCCTTCTTCTCGCGCATCTCGATCTCGGTCGCCGCGCCGACGAGCACGCGCGCGACGCCGCCCGCGAGCTTCGCCGCCCGCTCGTCGAGCTTCTCGCGGTCGTAGCTCGAGGTCGTCCGCTCGGCCTCGGCCTTGATCTGGACCAGGCGGGCCTTGATCGCCGCCGCCTCGCCCTTGCCGCCGACGACGACGGTCTCGTCCTTCTTCACCGTGACCTTGTCGGCGCGCCCGAGGTCGGCGAGGCCCACCCGCTCGAGGTCGAGCCCGGTGTCCTTGCTCACCACCTGCCCGCCCGTCAGGATCGCGATGTCCTCCAGCATGGCCTTGCGCTTGTCGCCGAAGCCGGGCGACTTCACGGCGCACACCTTGAGCGTCCCGCGCAGGCGGTTCACGACGAGCAGCGCGAGCGCCTCGCCCTCGACCTCCTCGGCCACGATCAGGAGCGGCTTGTTCTGCCCGAGGACCGCCTCGAGCACGGGCACGAGCTCGCGGACCTGCGAGACCTTGCCGTCGACGAGGAGCAGGAGCGGCTGCTCGAGCTCGCACGACATGTCGGCCGGGTCGGTCACGAAGTAGGGCGACAGGTAGCCGCGGTCGAAGCTCATGCCGTCGACGAGGTCGATCGTCGTCTCGAGCGTCTGGCCCTCGTCGACCGTGATCACGCCGTCGCGCCCGACCTTCTCGAGCGCGCCCGCGAGCACGCGGCCGATCTCGGGGTCGCCGTTCGCGGCGATCGCGCCGACCTGCTCGATCTGGCGCGCGCCGTCGACCGGCTTGCTCATCGCCTTGAGCCGCGCGACGACCACGGCCGCGGCCTTGTCCATGCCGCGCTTCATGAGCACGGGCTGCACGCCCTGCCCGAGCACGCGCAGGCCGCGGTCGAGGATCGCCTCGGCGAGCACGGTCGCCGTCGTCGTGCCGTCGCCGGCCGCGTCGGAGGTCTTGCTCGCGACCTCGCGGACGACCTGCGCGCCGATGTTCTCCATCGCGTCCTTGAGCTCGATCTCCTTCGCGACGCTCACGCCGTCCTTCGTCACGAGCGGGCCGCCGAAGCCGCGCTCGATCATCACGTTGTGGCCGCGCGGCCCGAGCGTGACCTTGACGGCGCGGGCGAGCTGCTCGACCCCGCGGCGGATCGCCGCGCGGGCCTCCTGGTCGAAGGCGATGCGCTTGTGTCCCATGACGTCCTCGCTCCCGCGCCGGGGGCGGTGTGACCCGGGCCGACTGCCCGGCCTCGTCGCGCCGCGGCGCCCGTCCTGGGCCCGCGCGCGCTGGGGTCTCCCCCCGGCGATCGGCGGCGAATCTAACTGCGCGCCCTGCAAGCTGCAACGGCGCCGGGCCCCGGCGCTCGACGCCGCGAGGCCCGCCCCGCACAATCCCGCCCGTGACCCCGCTCGAGCGCGCCCGCGCGATCTACGTGCGGCTCCCCAACTGGATCGGCGACGTCGTGCTCGCGACCCCGCTCCTGCGCGCGCTCCGCCGCGCGGCCCCCCGGGCCGAGGTCGCGCTCCACGGGCGCGGCGCGGGCCTCGCGCTGCTCGCGACCGAGGGCCTGCACGACCGCGAGCTGCTGCTCGGCCCGGCCCGGGGGCCGCTCGGCCCGTGGCGCGAGGGGCGGCGCGTGCGCGCCGTCTGGCGCCGGCCGGACCTGGCGCTCCTGCTCCCGAACAGCGTGTCGTCGGCGCTCGTCGCCCTGGGCGCGGGCGCCCGCGAGCGCGTGGGCTACGCGCTCAATGGGCGCGGCCCGCTGCTCACGCGCGCGCTCCCCGTCGCGCGGCAGGGGCGGCTGCGGCCCGTGCCCATGGTCGACTACTACCTGGGCCTGCTCGAGGCGGCGGGCGGCCGCGCGGACGGGGTCGCGCGCCGTCCGGCGCTCGGGACGACGCCCGCCCGCGAGGCCCGCGCGGCGGCGGCCTGGGACGCGCTCGCGCTCGACCCCGGGCGCCCCGTGTGGGCGATCAACGTGGGCGCCGCCTGGGAGACGAAGCGCTGGCCGCCCGCGCACGTGGGCGAGCTCGTGCGCAGGCTCGACGCGCGCGGGGTCCAGGCGCTGCTCCTGCGCGGCCCCGACGAGGGCGACCTCGCGCGCGCCTGCTGCGAGGCGGCCGGGCGCGCGGTCCCGGGCGCCGACCGCGTGATCGGGCTGGGCGAGCTCGTGCCGGTGCTGCGCCGCTGCGCGCTCCTCGTCACGACGGACAGCGGGCCTCGCCACGTCGGCGTCGCCGCGGGCCTCCCCGTGGTCGCCGTGATCGGGCCGACGCACCCGGCCTACACGGCCGTCGACTCGGACCGCGTCGCCGTCGTCTGCGAGGAGGTCGACTGCTGGCCGTGCCACCTGCCGCGCTGTCCGGTCGACTTCCGCTGCATGACGCGCCTCCTCCCGGCCCGCGTGCTGGGCGCCGCGGACGCGCTCCTCGCGCGGGTGGGCCCGGGGCCGGGCGGTCCCCCCGGGCAGGACCCGGAGGCGGCGTCCGCGGAGGGAGCGGACGGTGCCCTCGTCCCGGTAGACTAGGGCCCGAGGCGCGTCCGCGGACCGGCCGGAGGGCCGCCCCGCGACGCCGTGGAGCTGGGGGGGGCATGCCCGAAGCGCAGGGTGAGGACGCGGCCGGCAAGGACAAGCAGAAGGACTTCCAGGTCATCCGCACGCGCCCGGCCGCGGAGGAGGGGATCAACCCGCTGCCGCTCGTGATCGCCGTCGCGGTCGTCCTCGTGGCGGGCGCCGGGTGGTGGATCACCCAGCGCAAGCCGAAGGACGGGGAGGGCGCCGCGCCGAACCAGGGGGGAGCGGCCACCGATCCCGGGCCCAGCGCGACCCCCGTCGCGCCCCTCCCCGACTCCGTGACGAACCAGCTCGACTTCCTCGAGGGCGAGGGGAACTTCGAGCGCGCGCTCGAGAAGGCGCGCGAGTATCTCGAGGAGAACTACCCCGGCCACCCGGAGCTCAAGCGGCGGATCGCCAGCTACGAGCGCCGGCTGTCGGGCGACGTCGAGCCGAGCCAGACCGGCGGGCTCGCGCGCGCGCAGATGCTCCTCCGCGAGGGGAAGGCGGGGCAAGCCCTCGAGGTCGCCGAGGCCGTGATCGACGAGAACCCCGACGACGCGCTCGCGCACTTCGTCGCGGCGATCGCCTGCGGCCAGCTCGGCGACACGGTGCGCGGGCTCACCTTCGCCGAGCGCGCCAAGGACCTCGGGCACGACCCGACCGAGTGCGACACCCTGATGGCCCGGCTCAAGCAGTAGCCGCGGGCGCTCGGCGCGCCCGGCCCGACCCGGCCCGGCGCCGCCCGGCCGGGCCTTCCGTGGTCGCCTTCGCCCCGAGGGTGGACAGGCGCGCGATTCGCGCTATCTTGTGGCCCTTCGATGCCGAGGTGTGTCCGGGCTGCTCCTCCTGGAGCGGCCCCGCGGCTCGCCCGAACCGATCGTCCGACTGGAGGATGCGCCGTGGACCTGCAGCGCTGGGACCGCGCCAAGGAGCTCGTCGGGAACACCTTCGAGCTGACGACCTTGATCCAGAAGCGTTGCCGCGAGCTCGTCAAGGGCAAGCAGCGCAAGCTCGTGGACCTCGAGTCGCGCAACCCGATCCAGATCGCCCTCGAGGAGGTCCTCCAGGGCAAGATCCACCTCGCGCCCCCGCCGCCCCCCGAGGTCGGCGGGCACCTCGAGGTCGGCGCGCCGTCCGTCGAGGTCAAGGCGGCGGCGCCCGCGGCCGACGCCCCGATCGAGGTCAAGATCGACTAGCCGGCTGGTGGGGTCGACCCGGGGGACCGCGAGGTGCCCCGCGCGGGACCCCACGGGCCGGTCTCGGCAGCGCGGGTCGCACGGTCGCGGGCCATGGGGGCCCGCGCTGGCGGGGCGGGCGGCGGAAGGGCTGGGACCTTGGAGCCTCGGACCGGAGCGGGCGCCGGGGGCGACGAGGTCCAGGCCGCGGCGCTGAACCTGAAGGACCTCGACCGCGAGGCCCTGCGCGCCGCGCTCGCCGCGCGAGGTCACCCCCCGTACCGCGGGGACCAGGTCTTCCGCTGGGTGTGGCGGCGGGGGGCCGCGTCGGCGGCCGCGATGACCGACCTGCCGGCGCCGCTGCGGGAGGACCTGACCGCCCACGCGCGGCTGCCGCGGCTCGAGGCGACCTCGAGCCACGTCTCGCGCGACGGGACGACGAAGCTCCTCGTCGGCCTCGACGACCGGCGCGAGGTCGAGTGCGTCGTGATCCCCGACGACGACCGGCGGACGCTGTGCGTCTCGACGCAGGTCGGCTGCGCCATGGGCTGCAAGTTCTGCCGGACGGCGACGATGGGCCTCCTGCGCGACCTGCGCCCCTGGGAGATCGCGGAGCAGGTCCTCGTGGCCGAGCGCGCGCTCTCGGACCGGGGCGAGGGGCGGACGATCCGGCCGGGCCGCGGGCGCGGTCAGGGGGGCGAGGTCGCGCGCCGGCTCACGAACCTCGTGTTCATGGGCATGGGCGAGCCGCTCCACAACTTCGAGGGGACGGTCGCCGCGTGCCGGATCCTCACCGACCCGCAGGGGCTCGCGTTCCCGCCCCGGCGGATCACGGTCTCGACGGTCGGCCTCGTCGACCGGATCGCGCCGTTCCTCGAGCGGACCGGCGTGAACCTGGCGATCTCGCTCAACGCGCCCGACGACGCCGTGCGGGCCGGGATCATGCCGGTCAACCGTCGCTGGTCGATCGACGCGATCCTCGAGGTGCTCGCCGACCTGCCGCTCCCGCGCCGGCGCCGCGTGACGTTCGAGTACGTGCTGCTCGCGGGCGTCAACGACGAGCCCGCGCACGCGCGGACGCTCGCGCGGCGGATCCGCCCCGTGCTCGACCGTGTGAAGCTCAACCTGATCCCGTTCAACCCGCACGACGGCGCGCCGTTCGAGCGCCCGTCCGCGGCGCGCGTGGACGCCTTCCAGCGCGCGCTCGCCGAGTACGGCGTCCACGAGGTCCACGTGCGCCGCCCCCGCGGCGACGCGATCCTCGCCGCCTGCGGGCAGCTCCGCCCGAGCTGAGCGACGCGGGAGGGCCGTGCCAGGCTGACCGACCGCAGGGAGGTCGGCCTGGCGCGGGCCGAGCGCGGAGTGGATCCCACGAGCGGCGGCGCGGGAGGGCCGTGCCAGGCTGACCGACCGCAGGGAGGTCGGCCTGGCGCGGGCCGAGCGCGGAGTGGATCTCCCGCGAGCGGCGGCCGGCCGGAGGGCCGGTCGGGACGAGGCAGGGCCCGGGCGCGACGCACGTCGCCCGGGGCCGACGCGCGTCGGGAGCCGCCGACGCGCGTCGGCGGGTTGCACCGGGGGGGCCCCGCTGCCACGTTGGAAGGGCCGAGGGTTACGTCGACCCTCGGCGCCTGGCGAGCCACGGTTCGGCGCTTGCGGTCGTTGCCCGCGGAAGGACGGAGGGCGCCATGAACAAGCCGTGGACGTGGATCGCGCTGGGGGCCGTGCTCGCGTTCGGGGCGCCGCGCGGCGCCGCGGCGCAGGACCGCGAGGTCTGGCTCGGGCGCCTGCGCGAGGCGCTGCGCCAGGACGACCCGGCCGCCGGGTTCGACGGGTGGCTCGCCTCGTGGAAGGGCGCTCGGGGGCCGGAGTCGGCCGGGCTCGTCGGCGCGCTGGCGGGCGACGAGCGCGGGCGCGCGGCCGACCCGGGCGCGGCGCCGGCGGACCCCGCGGCGCAGGTGCTCGACGCGCTCGGGCACGAGGCGCTCGACCTCGTCGACGAGGCGGCGCGCGCGTCGCTCCTCGCGTGGGCCGCGGACCCGGCCGACGAGGCGCAGGTCGCGCGGGCCGTCGCGCTCGACGCGGTGCGCGAGCGCCTGCGGGGCCGCGACGCGGCGTCGGTCCGCCGCGGGCCAGCCCCCGCGCACGGGCAGCCGGTCCTCGGGGCCGACGGGCGCGTGCTCGGCTGGGACCGCGACGGCGACGGGATCGTCGACGTGGTCGACGCGGACGGCGACGGCCTGCCCGACGCGTTCATCGGCGGCTCCCGCGCCGACGCCTACGGCGACGCCCCCGCGACGACCACGACCTGGACCCGGCGGACGACGTGGACGACGTGGACGACCTCCCCGGCCGCCGGCGCGGCGCCGGGCCGGGGCGGGCCCTCGGGCGCGCTCGGCGCGGGCGG
>JANJTH010000267.1 GCA_024711205.1 Planctomycetota bacterium
GCGGGCGCCGCCGCGTCGATCCGCGGCGTCCAGCGCGCCCGCCGCGAGCTGCCCTGGTCGCCCGAGCTCGCGGGCGCGCTCGGCGCGGGCTGAACGGCCCGGGCCGCCTGGCCGGGCGCGCGCCCCCGCCTCGCCGCCGGGGCGGCTGCGGCGGGGTCAGTCCGGCGAGGAGGGCGCCGGCGTGCGGAGCGGCGGGTCGCTACGCACGACCAGGACCGGGCAGGTCGCGGTGCGGACGACGCGCTCGGCGACCGAGCCCATGAGCACGCGGCCGAGGCCCGAGCGGCCGGCCGTGCCCACGACGATCAGGTCGGCGCGTGTGGCCGTCGCGTGGTCCACGATCACGCTCGCGGCCGGCCCCTCGAGGACCTTGTGCGTCAGCGCCGGGTGCGCGGCCGCCGCCGCGACCTCGGCCAGCCGCCGCGTCGCGTGCGCGAGCGCCTCCTCCCAGAGCTTCGGGTCGGGCGGCCCGAACAGCGCGTCGAGCGCGGCCGTGTTCACGACGTGGACGGCCTCGACCGTCCCGCCGAGCCCCGCCGCGAGCCCGAGCGCCCAGGCGAGCGCCTGCTCGCAGGCCGGCGTGAAGGCGTGGGCGACGAGGATCCGCTCGACCCCGAGCAGCGGGCCGGGGCCGCCCGCGCCGTGCCCGGCGCCGCTCACCCGAGCCTCGTCACGTAGGCCTTCCAGGCGGCCTCGATCTCCTCCATGGGGCGGTCGAACAGCTCCTCGAACAGGCCGACCGGGTCGTCGACGCCGACCTTCGTGCGCTCCCAGTACTCGACGAAGCGCTTCTTGCCGCCCTGCGTCCCGTTCACGAGGAAGTAGATCAGGCTCCAGGCGTGCGCGTAGTGGAGCGCCCCGAACTGCGCCTGCTCCATGCGGATCAGGTCGCGCAGCTTGACGTGGCCCCCCGACGTGATCGCCCGCTTCACGTGGGCCAGGCGGTCCTTCGGGATCGCGCCGGTCGACACGCGCTTGCCCTGCACGTCCGTCGCCTCGAAGAACACGGCCAGGCCCTCGATCAGCCAGATCTTCGCCTTCCACATGTTCCGGCCGAGCACGAGCCCCTGGAACTGGTGCGTCCCCTCGTGGAAGAGCGTGGAGAGCGTCCCCTGGAGCCCGCCCTGCTTGCCCAGGTAGGCCACGATCTTCTTCCCGTCGTAGAACCCGCCCACGCCCGGCCCGTTGCCCGTCCGCGCCATGAAGTCTTGCTGGCTCGCGTAGAGGTGGATCGGGAACGGGCGCGTGATCTCGTCGGTGAACTGGAAGATCTTCTTGAACTCCTCGCACACCAGGTCCATGGTCCGCGCGCAGGTCTTCACGTCCTCGAGCGGCCCGTTCGAGTAGACGTCGTAGTACCTCGACGAGAAGGCGACCTTCCAGCCGCCCGCCGTCCGCTCGCGCTCGAGCTGCGCCGCGCGCTCGGCCTCGCTGAGCGGGGGGAGCCCCACCTGCCCGCCGAGCGGCCCCGCGCCCCACGGGTTCGGCGGGGTCCGGCGGACCGGCCCCGCGGCCGGGGCGCCCGGGCCCGCGGTCGGGCCGCCGGGGCGCGCCGCGCCGGCCTGGGGCGTCGCCGGCGTGGGCGCGACGGCCGGCTGGTCGTCGCCCGCGCCGCGCTGGACCCAGCGCCCGTCGCGGTAGACGAGCCCCTGCTCGAGCTTGTCGTGCTCGTCCCGCGAGACCCAGCGGTCCTCCCAGCGCACGTAGCCGCGCGCCTCGAAGTACTCGCCCTCGGTCAGCCACTTGCCCTCGTGGCGGCGGTAGCCGAGCTCCCAGCGCGCGTCGGCGTGGTCGGGCTCGATCCGCAGGACCTCGTGGAAGCAGTCGATCGCCTGCGGGTAGAGCCCCTGGTTCTGGGCCCACGTCCCGAGCTCGAGCCAGCCCGCGAGGTCCGACGCGCGCAGCTTCGCGCGCCGGTCCTCGAGCTCGCGGAACACGTCCGCCTCGCGCTCGAGCCGCGCGATCTGGTCGTGCGGGACCGTGTAGGTCCCGCCGGGCGTCTCGATCGTGACGCCGGCCCGCCCCTCGCGGATGATCCGCCCGCGGAGCTTGCCGCCGTCGTTCTTCCAGATCACGTCCTGCGCCCCGGCCAGCCCGGCCATGGCGGCGAGCGCGACGGTCGTGAGGAGCAACGCGAGCCCGGCCGCGCGTCGGCGCATCGGGTCCTCCTTCCTGCCGGCCGATCCTACACCTGGCCCCCGGTCGCCTTCGTCAAGGCAACGTCACGCTCGCGGGCGGGCCCGCGGGGCCCCGCGCGGGGGCGGCCCCGCGGGGGCGACGGGGGGCTAGGATCCGCGCGCGCGGCCGCACGTCGGCCGCGCGGAGGTCGGCATGCCGTCCACTTCGAGCGCGCCGGCGGGGCCGGTCGTGCTGGCGTCCCGCGTGACCGAGGTGCAGGTCCACCGGCGCGGCGCCGTGGTCACGCGCGAGGCGCCGCTCGATGGCGCGTGGCCCGACGAGCTCGCGCTCGACGGCCTCCCGCTCACGGTCGACGACGACTCCGTGCGGGCCTGGCTCGTCGCGCCCGGCGACGCCGCCGGGCTGCCGGTGCCCGCGGACGTGCGCGCCGAGGTGTTCGTGCCCCCCGCGGGCGCGGACGTCGCCCCGCCCGCGCCGCGGGACCTCGCGGCCTGCGAGCTGCGGATCGCGGAGGCCCGCGAGCGCCTCGAGCGCGTCGACGCGGAGCTGCGCCTGCTCGAGCGGTTCAAGCTCGAGCTGCCCCCGCTCGTCAAGACGGGCGCGCCGCCCGCGGCGCCCCGGTCCGCCTGGGCCGGGCTGATCGCGTGGCTCGGGGACGCGCGCGCCCGCCGGCTGCGCGAGCGGCTCGAGCTCTCGCGCGGCCTCGCCGCGGCGGAGGAGGAGCGCGGCCGCCTCGCCCGCCGCGACGCCGAGGTGCGCGCGCTCCGCGACGCCGTGCCGGACGTCGTCTACAAGCGGGTGCGCGTCCGCCTGCGCGGCGGGGACCCGTCCCGGCGGCGCGGGGCCGCCACGCTGCGCGTCGAGTACCGCGTGCGGGGCGCGCGCTGGGCGCCGACCTACGTCCTGCGCGTCGCGCGCGACGGGCGCTCGGCCCGGCTCGGGCTCCGGGCGCACGTGGCGCAGGCGACGGGCGAGGCCTGGGAGCGCGTGCGCCTCACGCTCTCGACCGCGGACCTCGCGCGCGAGGCGCGCCTGCCCGAGCTGCCCTCGCTGCGGATCGGCCGCCGGCAGGCGGACCCGCCCCGGCGCGGGTGGCGCTCGGCCCCGGCCGGCGCCGACGCCCTGTTCGCGGACGTCGAGCGCGCGCTCCGGGCCTCGCCGCCGCCGCCCCGGCCGACGATCTCCTACCCTCCGGGCGGTCCGCCGCGGCCGGCGCTCCCGGCCGGCCCGCTCGAGCCCCACCCCGCCCCCGAGCTCGACTCGTTCTACGAGCAGGGCGAGGACCCGCTCGCCGAGCCCTTCGGCCCGGACCCGTTCGCCGGGCCCTCCGGCCCGGATCCGTTCGCCGGGCCCTCCGGCCCGGATCCGTTCGCGCGGCCGGCGGGGGGCGAGCCGTTCGGCGGGGACCCGTTCGGCGGGGACCCGTTCGGCCCGCCGGCCGGCGCCGCCGCCTTCGGCGGGGACCCGTTCGGCGCCGACTCCTCGGCGGAGCTCGCCGTGCCCGACGACTTCAACCTGGGCGCGGCGGCGCCGCCCCCCGAGGCGGACCGGAGCCCGCCTCGCCCGAGCATGGCGCCGAGCAGGAGCGCCATGCCGATGCCGCCCGGGGGCGCGCCCTCCCCCCCGCCCCGGCCCGGCGCGCCGAGCATGAGCGCCATGCGGGCGCGCCGGGCCGCCGCGCCCGAGCCCGCCAAGAAGCAGGCCGCGCCGGCGCGCGGCCTGACGCGGGAGGGGGCCATGCTCGGCGGCGGCGGCGGCGGGTCGTTCGACGACGACGCCGACCTGCTCGACCTCGTCCCCGGCGAGCTCGCCCCCGCCGACTGGCAGCTCCGCTACGGGGCGCTCCGCATGGGGGCCTGGGACGACCGCGCGCGGCGCGGGCGGCTCCGCCGGACGAGCGCGCTCACGGGCCTCCGGGGCGCCGTGCGCGCGTGGGTCGAGGCGCAGCTCCGCGAGGCCGCCGAGGCCGCCCGGCGCGCGGACGGCTGCGCGCTCCCGCCCGGGGCCGTCGCGGTCGAGACGTCGAGCGGGGCCTTCGACCACCGCTACGAGGCGGCCGCCGTCGTCGACGTGCCCTGCGACGGCGAGCTCCACAACGTGCCGCTGCGCGAGGACGAGGCGCCGGTCCAGACGCTCCTCGTCGTGGCCCCGCGCGTCGACGCGACGCCGGTGCGCACGGCGACGCTCACGAACCCGCTCGAGGCGCCGCTCCTCGCCGGGCAGGCCGACGTCTACCTCGACGACGAGCTCCTCGTGCAGGCGCCCGTGCGGACCGTGCCCGCCGGCGGGTCGCTCACGGTCGGGCTCGGCGTCGAGCAGGCGCTCAAGGTCGCGCGCAACGTCCGCTACGAGGAGGAGTCGACCGGGCTGCTCGGGGGCGGGCTGCTCCTCCGGCACACGGTCTCGATCGAGCTCGCCTCGCGGCTCCCGACGCCCGTGGCCGTCGAGGTGCGCGAGGTCGTCCCGCAGCCGGCCGAGGGCGTCGAGGACGTGGCGATCGCGGACGAGCAGGCCACGCCGACCTGGGAGCGCTGGGAGCAGGACCCGCAGCGCCCGCTCGCGGGCGGGCGGCGCTGGCGCGTCACGCTCGGCCCCGGCGCGAAGACCGAGCTCGTGGCCCGCTGGGCCGTGAAGCTCGACGCGAAGAACGAGCTCGAGGGCGGGAACCGGAGGGCGTGAGCGTGAGCAGCGAGACCCAGGACCTCCTTGCCCCGACCGGCTCCGCGGCGCACGGGCGCCGCGCCGCGCTTCGCCCGCTCGCGGCGCCCGTGCGGCGCGTCATCGTGCTCGAGGACCGCGCGCAGGTCGTCCGCGAGGGCGGCGTCGAGCTCGCCGCCGGCCCGACCCGGCTCGTGATCGAGGACGTGGCGCCGGTCGTCGTCGACCGGAGCCTCGTCGTGCGCGTGACCCCCGCCGCGCGCGTCGACGACGTGCGCGTCGCGCGGCGCTGGCGCTGGGGCCCCGCCGAGGCCCGCCCGGACCAGGCCGCGCTCGCGGCCGCGCGGGCCGACCTGGAGCGCCGCAGCGAGGACGCGGGCCTCGAGCTGCAGCTCCTCGAGGAGGAGCGGACCCGGCGCCAGCGGGTCGTCGAGCTCCTCCAGGCGCAGCTCGACCGGACGCTCCCCTGGGCCGAGGCCTGGGACCCGCGCTGGGCCGACGAGCTCGAGGCCGCGCTCGCTGCCGTGCGCGCGCTCGACGACCGGCGGCGGGCCGCCCTCGCCGCGGCCGCCGCCCTGAACGAGGAGCTGGCGCGTCTCCTGGCGCCGGGCGGGGCGGCGCCCCGCGGCCCGGCGACCCTGCGCGCCGACCTCGTGGTCGAGCTGACCGCCGCGACGGCGGGGCTCCACCGCGTGTCGGTCCAGTACGTCGTCCCCGGCGCGGCGTGGCGCCCGGCGCACCGGGCGACGCTGCGCGGCGGCACGCTCCGGTTCGAGGTCGAGGCGGCCGTGTGGCAGGCGACCGGCGAGGACTGGACCGACGTCGAGCTGGCCTGCTCGACGGCGCGCCCGACCGACCAGGCGGAGCCGCCCGTGCTCGAGGACGACCGGCTGCGCGCGCGGCGCCGCCAGGACAAGCAGGTCCAGGTCGCCGTGCGCGAGCAGGCGATCGCCACGACCGGCGAGGGCCAGGCGAAGGCGGCGGACGAGGTGCCGGGCGTCGACGACGGCGGCGAGACGCGGCTGCTCCCGGCGCCGGTCGCGGCGACGATCGCGGCCGACGGCCGCCTCCGCCGGGTGCCGCTCGCGGCGTTCGAGGTCCCGGCCGACGTCGATCGGATCGCGCGGCCCGAGCGCTCGGCGCTCGTCCACCTGCGGAGCCGGCAGGACAACCCGGGCCCGGGCCCGCTCCTGGCCGGGCCGGTCGACCTGATCCGCGAGAGCGGCGCGGTCGGCCGCGGCGAGGTCGCCTACGTCGCGCCCGGCGAGCGGTTCGCGCTCGGCTGGGGGAGCGACGACGCGCTGCGCGTGCGCCGCGAGGTCCGCGAGGAGCGCGAGGTCGCGCGCCTGACGGGCAAGCAGACGATCACGCGCACCGTGACCCTGTTCGTGAGCAACCTGGACCCGCTGCCCGCGCGGTTCCGCCTCGAGGAGCGGGTCCCGGTGTCCGAGGTCGAGCAGGTGACGATCGCGGTCGACCCGAAGGCGACGCAGCCTGCGGCCGCGCCCGACCAGGACGGGATCGTCGCGTGGGACCTCGCCGTCCCCGCGCGCGGCACCCGCACCGTGACGCTCGTCTACCGGCTCACGGCCTCCTCGAAGGTGGCCGGGCTGTAGGGCCCCGCGCCGCCCGCGCCGCCGGCCCGCACGCCCCTCGCGCCGGAGGCGGCCCGCGGGGCTCGCCCCCGCGCCCTCGGCCGGACGATCGTCAGGCCTGCGCCGAAGGCAGGACGAAGACGAGCAACACGACCCCGACGAGCCAGCTCATGGCGACCTCCCCGTTCCCCCGCACAGGGAGGATCGGCCCGGGCCGGTGGCTACCTTCAGCCCGGGGGGAGGGCCGCGGCGCGAGCGCGCGCGGCCGCGGCCTCCACGGCGGCGAGGTCGAAGGCGGGGCCGGGGTCGGCGTGGCCGGGCGGGAGGTTCGCGAGCGCGTTGGCCCGGGCGACCCGGGCGGCCGCGAGCGCCTGCTCGGCCGCCGCGAGGGCGTCGCCGCGCAGGTGCGGGTTGCCGCGCAGCGCGACCTCG
>JANJTH010000274.1 GCA_024711205.1 Planctomycetota bacterium
GCCGGCGCGGGCTGCGCCGCGCCCTCGCGCTCCTCGCGCGCGCCGCGCGCGCCGGCTCGCGCGGCGCCCTCCGCGGGTGGGCCGCGACGCTCGGGCTCGGGCTCGTCTCGGCCTTCCCGCTCGTGCTCGGCACGCTCTTCCCGCGCGCGAGCGCGCGCTTGCGCGACCGGTTCGCCCGCCTCCTCCTCCCGCGCCCGCGCACCGAGCTCACGGGGCTCCGTGACGAGGCCGCGCCCTCGGCGCCCCCCCCGACGGCGGGCGCGGCCGGCGCGCCCGCGCTCGGCTTCACCCCCGACGAGGCCGCGGAGCGCGTCGCGCACGTGCTCGAGGACGCCGGGCTGGTCCCCGCGCCGGCGCGCCGCGCCGGTCCTGACGCCGCCCGGGCCGCCGGGTCCGGGTCGGGCCTCGCGCCGCTCGTCGTGGTCGTGGGGCACGGCGCGTCGAGCCTCAACAACCCCCACGCCTCGGCCTACGACTGCGGCGCATGCGGCGGCCGGCGCGGCGGGCCGAACGCGCGGCTGTTCGCGGCGCTCGCCCGCGACCCGCGCGTCCGCGCGGCGCTCGCGGCGCGCGGGCTCGCGCTCCCCGCCGGGACCTGCTTCGTCGGCGCCGCCCACGACTCGACGACGAGCCGGCTCGAGTGGTTCGACCTCGAGGAGGTCCCGGCGACGCACCGGGAGGCCCTCGCCGCGCTCCGCCGCGACCTCGACCGGGCCGCCGCGCGCTCGGCGCACGAGCGGTGCCGGCGGTTCGACTCGGCCCCGGCCGGCGCCACGCCCGCCGAGGCCCTCGCCCACGTCGAGGCCCGCGCGGCGCACCTGGCCGAGCCGCGGCCGGAGCTCGGCCACGCGACGAACGCGCTGTGCGTGGTCGGGCGGCGCGCTCGCACGCGCGGCCTGTTCCTCGACCGGCGCGCGTTCCTCGTCTCCTACGACCCGACCCTCGACCCGACGGGCGAGGTCCTCGCCCGGCAGCTCGCGGCGGTCGTCCCGGTCGTGGCCGGGATCAACCTCGAGTACTACTTCTCGCTCGTGGACGGCGCGCGCTGGGGCGCGGGGACGAAGCTCCCGCACAACGTGACCGCGCTGCTCGGGGTCATGGACGGGCACGCGAGCGACCTCCGCACGGGCCTCCCCCGGCAGATGGTCGAGGCCCACGAGCCGGTCCGGCTGCTCCTCGTCGTCGAGGCCTCGCCCGACGCGCTGGGGCGCGCCGTCGACGCGGACCTCCACGTGGCGGAGCTCGTCCGCAACGGCTGGCTCGACCTGTTCGCGCTCGACCCCGCGGGCGGCGCGCTCGCGCGCTGGACCCCCGCCGGCTTCGCGCCGTGGGCCCCGCCGGCGCTCGCGCTCCCGTGGGCGCCGACGTCGGCCGACTGGTACCGCGGGGCGCGCGAGCACCTCGCCCCGGCGCGGATCGGGCCGACGGACGCCTGGGCGCGCCACGCGGGCGCGCCGCCGGCGCCCGGCGGCGGCCCTGCGCCCGGCGGAGAGGCCGCGTGACCGGCTCGCTCCGGGACACGGTCGAGCTGCTCGCGGTCGTCGCGCTCGGCCTGCCGGCCGCGGCGTGCCTGGGCCTGGGCGCGGCGCTCCTCGCCGGCGCGCGCCCGCCCGAGCGGGTCGTCGCGGCGCTCGCGCGCGCGACGTTCGGGCTGTCGCTCGTGGCCGCCCTGGGCGCCGCGCTCGGGCTCGGGGCCTCGGGCCTGGGCGCGATCCGCGTCGACCTCGGGGCCTGGTTCGCGCTCGGCGGCTACGCGTTCGAGGTGACGCTGCTCGTCGACCGGCTCTCGGCCCCGTTCGTCGTGCTCACGACCGGTCTGCTCGGGCTCGTCGGCCTGTTCTCCGCCCGCTACCTGCACCGCGAGCCCGGCTTCGCGCGGTTCTTCTTCCTCCTGCTCCTGTTCGCCACGGGCATGCTCGTCGTGTGCATGGCGGGCAGCCTCGACCTGCTCGTCGTCGGGTGGGAGCTCGTCGGGCTCACGTCGGCGCTCCTGATCGGCTTCTTCCAGGCGCGACGCGAGCCGGTCCGGGGCGCGCTCCGCGCGTTCGCCGTCTACCGGGTGTGCGACGTGGGGCTCCTCGTCGCGGTCGTGCTCCTCCACCTCCACGCCGGCACGGCCGACTTCGACGTGCTCGCCGCGGGCGCCTGGCCCGAGGCCGCGGCCCGGCCCGAGGCCGCGCTGCCGCCCGGCGTCGCCGCCGCCGTCGCGGCGTGCCTCCTCGTGGCCGCGGCCGGGAAGGCGGCCCAGGTCCCGTTCTCGGGCTGGCTCCCGCGGGCCATGGAGGGCCCGACGCCCTCGAGCGCGATCTTCTACGGGGCGCTCTCGATCCACGCCGGGGCCTACCTGCTCCTCCGCATGGCCCCCGTCCTCGAGCAGGCGCCCGCGGCGGGCTGGGCGCTCGTCGCGCTGGGCGGCGCGAGCGCGCTCCACGGGACGTTCGTGGGCCGGGTCCAGACCGACGTGAAGAGCCAGCTCGCCTACGCGTCCATGGCGCAGGTCGGGCTGATCCTCGTCGAGGTCGGGCTCGGCCTGCCCCGGGTCGCGCTCGCGCACGCGGTCGGCCACGCCTGTCTGCGGACGCTCCAGCTCCTGCGCGCGCCGTCGGTCCTCCAGGAGCACCACGCGCTCGAGGCCGGCTGGGGCGGGCGCGTGCCCTGGGCCGACGCCTCGCTCGAGCAGCTCCTCCCGCCGCGGCTCCGGGCCTGGCTCTACGCGCTCGCGCTCCAGCGCGGGCACCACGACGCGCTCCTCGAGTGGTGGCTCGTCCGCCCCGCGCTCGGCGCGCTCGAGGCGCTCGACCGCCTCGAGCGCCGCCTCACGGAGGGGCCGCCCGCCCCGGGCCCGGGGCCGACGTCCGCCCCGCCCGGGGAGGCGGCGCCCGCGCAGGACGCGGCCCCGCGCGGCGGAGGGGCGCCGTGACGCCGCTCGCGCTGCCCTGGCTCCTCGCGCTCGTCCTCGCCCCCGCGGCCGGGGCGCTCGTCGTCGCGCGCGTCCGCGCGCCCCGGCGCGCCCGGCTCGTCGCGGTCCTGACGGCCGGCGTGACGCTCGCGGTCGCCTGGGGCGTGGGCGTCGTCGCGGCCTGGCTCCCGGCCGGCGCGCTGCTCGTCGACCCCGCGGCCCCCGGGCCCGGCGGGCGCCCCCTGCTCGGGGTCGACGCGCTGAGCGGGCCGCTCCTCGTCCTCACGGCCGGCGTCGCGCTCCTCGTCGCGCTGGGCGCGCCGGTCGCGCGCGACCCGGCGCTCCTCCCGCGGGTGCTCTGGGCGACCGCGGGCACGCTCGCGGCGCTCGTCGCGCTCGACCTCCGGCTCGTGGCGCTCCTCTGGGCGCTCTCGCTCGCGCCCGTCGCGCGCACGCTCGGCGGCGGGCGCGCGCGCCGCGTATTCGCCGTCACGCAGGGGCTCGGCTGCGCCTGCCTGCTCGCGGCCGTGGGCCTGCTCGCGGCCGCGGGCGCCGGGGCGCACTGGCCGACGCTGCGCGCGCTCGCGGCCGCGGGCGGCGGGGCCGACCACGGGCCGCTCGCGCCCGCGGCGGCCGCGCTCGTCGTCGTCGCGGTCGCGGCGCGCAAGGCGCTCCTCCCGCTCCACGCCTGGCTCCCGGCCACGTTCCAGGTGGGGTCCCCCGGCCTCGCTGCGCTGCTCCTCGCGCCGCAGCTCGGCACCTACGTGGCCGTGCGGCTCCTGCTCGAGGTCCTGCCGCAGGCCGCGCGCCCGGCGGTCGGCGTCCTCGCCGCCCTCGCGCTCGCGACGACGCTCTACGGGGCGCTCCTCGGGCTCGTGCAGCGCGACCTCCGGCGGACGCTCGGCTGGCTCGCCACGAGCCACTCCGCGCTCGTACTCGCCGGGCTCGAGAGCGGCAGCCCCGAGGGCGTGGCCGGCGCGCTCTGCCTGTGGCTGTCGTTCGGCGTCGCGGTCACGGGGCTGAGCCTGGCCGTGGGCGCGGCCGACGCCCGGTTCGGCCCGGTCGACCTGCGCCGCGGCGCCGGGCTCGGCGCGCGCGTGCCCCGGCTCGGCTGGGCCTTCCTCGTGCTCGGGCTCCTCTGCGTCGGGCTGCCGGGGAGCCTCGCCTTCGTGAGCGAGGACCTCCTGTTCCACGGCGCGCTCCACGCCTGGCCGCTCGCGGGCGTCGTCGTCGTGCTGGCGGCGGCGCTCAACGGGTTCGTCGTCCTGCGCGCGTGGTTCGGCGCCTTCCACGGGCCGGGCGGCGACGTGCCCGAGGTCGGCGACCTGCGCCCGCGCGAGGCCGCCGCGCTCTACGGCGCGGCCGCGCTCCTCCTCGCGCTCGGGCTCGCGCCCGCGGGCGTCGTCGCGTCGCGCGCGGCCGTCGCGCGCG
>JANJTH010000288.1 GCA_024711205.1 Planctomycetota bacterium
GCGCTGCCCCTCCTCGGCGCGCTCGGCGCGCAGGGCCTCCCGGGCCTGCTCGCCTCCGCCGCGCTCCTGGGCGGCCTCGCCCTCCGCGCCCCCCGCGCGGCCCGCCGGGCCGTCGTCGGCGCCTGCCTCCCCTACGCGCTCTGGCTCGTCCTCGGGCAGAACCTCGCCAACCCGCGCCACGCCCTGCCCCTGCTCGCCCCGGCGGCGCTCCTCGTCGGCCTCGGCGCGGCCGCGCTCGCCCGCCCCGGCCGCCCGACCCGGGCTCCGCGGCTCCGGCGAGCCCTCGCCGCCACCTGCGCGGGCGGACTCACCCTCGCGGCGCTCGGCGCGACGACGGTCGCGCTGACCGCCCGCGCACGCGACGGGCACCCCTACGAGGCGCTGGTCGCGTGGCTCGCGGCCGAGGACCCGCTCGCGATCCGCGTCTACGCGGGCGCGACGGGCCGGCCGCTGCGCAGGTCCTTGCCGGCGCACGACGTCCGCCGGGCGCGCTCGGTGGCCGACGCGCGCGCCGCGCTCGAGGCCGACCCGTGGCCCCCGCGACGCGTCCTCGTCCTCGACGAGGTCCCCGGCGCCGCCCTCCTCCCCCGGCGCTGGACGGGGGAGGGACACTCCCTCCACGTGCTCGCCCCCCTCCCCTCCGGCCCGACCTTTGCGGACGGCCCCCCGTGCACCCGCTCCTCCGACGCTCGTTCTCGCTGACGCGCTACTTCCTCGTCGCCGGGGTGACGACGGCGGTCGCCGTGGCCCTCGCCGTGTCGGCCTTCACGTCGCACGAGGTCGGGCGCGAGCTGGAGCAGAAGAGCGAGGACTACGCCGTCCTGATCGCGCGGAACGTCAACCGCCAGGTCCACGAGCGGTTCGTCGTCCCCACGGTCGCCCGCGACGGCGAGATCGACCTCGACCGCCCGGAGCACCTCGCGGCGCTCGACCACGTCGTCCGCCTCGCGGTGGCGGAGCTCGGGATCGACACGGTCTACTTCTTCGACCTCCAGGGCCTGATCCTCTACTCGACCAACCTCGAGCACCGCGGGTTCGTCGTGCGCGGGAACCCCGACTACGACGCCGCCGCCGCGGGGCGGGTCGCGACGTCGCTCGTCGAGCGCGGCAGCCCCCTCGACGTCGACGGGCGGACGGGGGCGGTCCCGCTGCTCGAGACCTACGTGCCCGTCGAGCGCCTCGACGCGGAGGGCCACCCCACGGGCGAGCGGAGCGGCGTGATCGAGGTCTACCAGGACGCGACCGTGCTGCTCGTCGAGACGCGGGTCGCGAGCGCCCGCGTCGCGGCGATCGCGACGTGCGGGATCCTCGCGCTCATGCTCGTGCTCTCGCTGCGGATCGTCCGCGCGGAGCGCACGCTCGACGAGCGGACCGCGGCGCTCGTCGAGGTCAACGAGCGCCTGGCCGCCCTCTCGGCCGACCTCGAGCGCCAGGTCGAGGACCGCACGCGCCGCCTCGTGCGCGCCGAGACGCTCGCGAGCGTCGGCACCCTCAGCGCGGGCGTCGCGCACGAGATCAACAACCCGATCGCGTCGATCGCGTCGTGCGCCGAGGGGCTCCTGCGGCGCGCCGGGGCGCCGTCGCTCGTCGCGGACCCGGCCTTCGAGGACTTCCCGGACTACCTGCGGATCATCCGCGACGAGGCGTTCCGCGTGAAGGACATCACGCGCAACCTCCTCGACTTCGCGCGCTCGGGCGCGGGGGCCGTGCACCAGCGGGGCCCGGTCGACCTGGGCGCGCTGCTCGCCGCGACCGCCCGCCTCGTCGCCTACCGCGTCGAGGGCGAGGGGAAGCGCCTCGAGGTCGCGGCGCCGGACCCGCCGGTCGTGATCGAGGGCGACGCGGCCGACCTGCGGCAGCTCCTGCTCAACCTCACGGTGAACGCGCTCGACGCGACGGCCCCCGGCGGCCGGGTCCGCTGGACGGTCGCGCCGGCCGAGGTCGACGGCCGGCCCGGGGGCGCCCGCCTCGTGTGCGAGGACGACGGGCAGGGGCTCGACGCCGACGCGCTCGCGCGCGCGCTCGAGCCGTTCTACACCCGCAAGCCGCCCGGCAAGGGCACGGGGCTCGGGCTGTCGATCGCCTACGCCGCCGCGCGGCGGCACGGCGGGACGCTCGAGCTCGAGAGCGAGGGCCCGGGCCGCGGCGCGCGCGTCACCGTCGTGCTCGGCGAGGCCCCCGGGCCCGAGGCCCCGTCCACGCCGGAGCCGCCGGCCGAGCCCCCCGAGCCCCCAGGAGGAGCCGCGTGACCGAGCCCGACCGCCCGATCGTCCTCGTCGTCGACGACGAGGAGACGCTCCGCCGCGTGCTCGGCCGCGAGGTCGCCCGCATGGGCTACCGCGCCCGCCTCGCCGCCGACGGCGACCAGGCCCTGGCCGCGCTCGGGAAGGAGGAGGTCGCGGCCGTCCTGCTCGACCTCAAGCTCCCCAAGCGCGACGGGATCGCGGTGCTCAAGGAGATCAAGGCGGGCTGGCCGCTCGTCGAGGTGATCATGATGACCGGCCACGGCTCGGTCGAGACCGCGGTCGAGGCGCTGCGGGCCGGGGCCTACGACTACCAGCAGAAGCCCTGCCACCTCGACGAGCTCGAGCAGCTCCTCGCGAAGGCCCTCGAGCGGCGCGGCCTGGCCGAGCGCGCGCGCGCGCTCTCGGAGCGCGGGGACGAGGGCGCGATCGAGTGGGGCGGGAGCGACGCCATGGCGCGCGTCCGCCACGACCTCGAGAAGGTCGCCCCGACCGACGTCCCCGTGCTCGTGCTCGGCGAGACCGGCACGGGCAAGGAGCTCGTCGCGCGCGAGCTCCACGCGCGGAGCGCCTTCGCGCGCGGGCCGTTCGTCGCCGTGAACTGCGGCGCGATCGCCCCGTCGCTCGTCGCGAGCACGCTGTTCGGCCACGAGAAGGGGGCGTTCACGGGGGCCGACCAGCGCCGGCTCGGCCTCGTCGAGGTCGCGCACGGCGGGACGCTGTTCCTCGACGAGCTGGGCGACCTCCCGCTCGACGTGCAGGTCCAGCTCCTGCGGTTCCTCCAGGCGGGCGAGGTCCTGCGGCTCGGCGCGACCGCGCCCGTGCAGGTCGCCGTCCGCGTCGTCGCGGCCACGAACGTGGACCTCGACGCCGCCGTGGCCGCGGGCGAGTTCCGCGAGGACCTCCTCTACCGGCTCGACACGATCCGCCTCGTGCTCCCGCCGCTCCGCGCGCGCAAGGGCGACATCCGCTCGCTCGTCGCGCGGTTCCTCGACGAGCTCGAGCGCAAGGGGCGCCCCCGGCGGAGCCTGTCGGAGGGCGCCCTGCGGGCGCTCGAGGCGCACGCCTGGCCCGGGAACGTGCGCGAGCTGCGGGCGGTCGTCGAGCGGCTGTGCCTGCTCGCGGACGCGCCCACGATCGAGGCGCCCGACGTCGAGGCGCGGCTCCAGCGCGGCAAGCGCAAGGGCGAGGGGGCGCTCGAGGTCATGCCGCTGCGGGACATGGAGGAGATCCTGATCGTCAAGGCGCTGCGCCGGTTCCAGGGCAACAAGCCCGAGGCCGCCGACGCGCTCGGGATCGCGCTCAAGACGCTCTACAACAAGATCAAGGCCTACGACATCGACGTGGACGCGGCGGTCGCCGGGACGCACCGGCTCGCGTGACCGCGCGCGCGCGGGCGAGTCGAGCGCCGGGCCCCGGCCCCGCCACGCCGCCGCGCTCCCGCGCGGCCCTGCG
>JANJTH010000313.1 GCA_024711205.1 Planctomycetota bacterium
CGCGCGCGACCACGCGCGCGCGCTCGAGCTCGCGCCGGCGCACGCGCGGGCCGCGGCGCTGCGGGCCTTCCTGGACGCCCGCTCGCGGGCCCGGACGCGCCCGCTCGCGGGCGCGTCCGGCGCGCCCGCCGCCGCGCGTGGATCGCCGGGCCGGACCGGCGCGCCGGTGCTACGGTGGAGCCAGCGGAGCGAGGCGGGGGCGTGAGCGACCGGGACCGTCGTCGACGGGAGCGCGCGTGGCGGGCGGAGCCCGGCGACCCCGACCTGCTCGAGCGGCTCATCGCCGCCCGGCGCCGCGAGGGCGAGCCGGTGCCGCTCGCGCTCCTCGAGCGGCGCGCGCTCCCCGCGCGGACGTTCGCCTCGCAGCTCCCGCTCCGCGTGTGGTCCGTCGGCGCGCGCCAGGCGCGCGGGCGCGAGGTCGGGCGGACGCCGGGCCGGCCCGTGCGCGTGCCCCCGCACCGGGCCTGGTGGGTCCAGCCGACCTGGCGGATCGGCGACCTCGAGCTGCGCGCGGTCGTGGCCGAGCTCGCGGCCCAGCGCGCGCCGGGGCTCCTGCTCGAGGGGTGCCCGGTGACGGACGACGGGCTCGAGGTCCTCGCCAAGGCGGGCCACCTGACGTGGCTCGCGCTGCGCGACCTGGCGCTCGCGACCGACGCGGGGATCGCCGGGCTGGCCCGGCTCGAGCGGCTCGAGCGGCTCGACCTCTCGGGCTGCCTCGGGCTCACGGACGCGGGCGTCCGCGCGCTCGCGCGCCTGCCCGCGCTCACGAGCGTCGACCTGTCGGGCTGCCGCGAGGTCACCGACGCCGGCCTCGCCGCGCTCGCCGAGGTCCCGGGCCTCGTGAGCCTGCGGCTCGAGGGCTGCCCCCAGGTCACCGACGCCGGCGTCGCGGCGCTCGCGCGCCTCCCGGCGCTGGCCGAGCTCGGGCTCGCCTGGTGCCAGCGGGTCTCGGACGCGGGCGCGCGCGCGCTCGCCGGCGCGGGCGAGCTCCGCACGCTCGACCTGCGGGGCTGCGGCCGCCTCACCGACGCCGGCCTCGACGCGCTCACGGCCTGCCCGGGCCTCGCGGCGCTCGGGCTCGGCCCGGCGCCCGCCCGGCGCGTGACGGCCGCCGGCCTGGCCGGGCTGGCCCGGCTCCCGGGGCTGCGCCGGCTCGAGCTCGAGAGCTGCGAGGGCCTGACCGACGCGGCGCTCGCGCCGCTCGCGGGCCTGCCCGCGCTCGTCTCGCTCAACCTGGGCGGCTGCGCGCTCGTCTCGGGCGACGGCCTCGCCCCGCTCGGGCGGGCCGGGCGCCTGGCCCGGCTCAGCCTGTGGCACTGCGAGCAGGTCGACGACGGGGGGCTCGCGCACCTGGGCGCCGCGGCCCGGCTCGTCGACCTCGACCTGTCGTGGTGCGCAGGGATCACCGACGCCGGGCTCGCGCACCTCGCGGCCCTCCCCGCGCTCGCGCGCGTCAACCTCCAGGGCTGCCACCAGGTGAGCGAGGGCGCGCGGGCCCGGCTCGGCGCCGGGCGCTGCCGGGTCGAGCTCCATTCCGCGTTCCTCGCGCGCGACGGCGGGCTCCTCCGCGCGTCCTGAGCGCCCCGAGCCGCGACGGGGCCCGGGTCAGTAGGTCCAGCGGATCACGTGCCGGCAGCAGGGGAAGTAGTAGTCCCGGTCGTGCCAGGCGTAGGTGAGCAGGATCACGTCGACGATCACGACGACGACGAGGATCAGGGCCACCGCGACGAAGACCGCCGCGCGCCACTCGCTCCCCCGGTGGACGGGCGCGAGCCCCGGGTCGGGCGCGAGCGCGCTGGTCGGCCAGGCGACGCCGACGAGCCCCGCGGGCCCGCAGTCCGGGCAGCGCGGCGCCGCCTCGTCGTGGAGCGCGGCCCCGCGCTCCCGCGCGAGCGGCGCCGGCCCCGGCGACCGGGCGAGCTGCACGCAGCCCGGCGTGACGACGACGACGAGGCTCAGCACGACGGCCAGGATCGCGCGGGCGCGCATGGTTCACCCTCCGGCTGGAGCGTAGCACCCGTGGGGACGCGCCCGCCCGCGCCCCCATTCGGGGGCCCCCGCGCGCGGTCGGTCGCTACAGGCGGGCCAGCCCCTGCTCGATCCCCGCGAGCTGGGCCTGGAGCTCGGCCTGGCGCGCGCGCTCGGCGGCCACGACCTCGGCCGGGGCCCGGGCCACGAAGGCCTCGTTGCCGAGCTTCTTCTCGAGCGCCGCGAGCTGCTTCTGGGCCTGCTCGCGCTGCTTCTCGAGCCGGGCCCGCTCCTTCTCGGGGTCGAGGACGTCGGCCAGGTAGACCTCGAGCTCGCCCACGACCTGCACGGCCGAGTTGCGCGGGCGCTCGACCGCGTCGCCCACCTCGAGCGTCGCGAGGCCGGCCATGGCCTGCACGTGCTGGGCGAGCCCGGCCAGGCTCGCGGCCGCGACCGCGGGCGCCCTCACGCGCGCGTCGAGCCGCTTGCTGGGCGGGACCCCGTACTTCGCCCGCAGGTCGCGCACGGCGCGCGTGACCTCGCGCATGCGCTCGAGCTCGGCCTCGAGCGCGGCGTCCTCCCAGGAGGCGTCGGCCACGGGCCAGGGCGCGCGGGCGAGCAGGCCGCCGCCGCTCGCCGCTGTGGCCCCGGCGAGCGGCGCGGTGATGCCGCGCGTCGGCGCCTGCCGCCCGAGCTGGGCCCACAGGGCCTCGCTCACGAACGGCACGAACGGGTGGAGCAGGCGCAGGACCTGGTCGAGCGCGAACGCGAGCACCTGCCGGGCGACCGGGGCCGTGGCCTCGTCGCGCAGGCGCGGCTTGATCAGCTCGAGGTACCAGTCGCACACGTCGCCCCAGAACAGTTCGCGCGCGGCCCCGAGCGCGCCCGACGGGTCGTAGGCCTCGAGGCGCGCGGTCACGAGCGCCGTGCCGCGGGCGAGGCGGCCCAGGATCCAGCGGTCCTCCGCGGCGAGCGCCGCGCGCGCGAGCGGGGCCCACGCCGGGCCGGAGTCGGCGGAGGGCCCGGGCGCCGGGAGGTTCAGGAGCGCGAACCGGGCCGCGTTCCAGAGCTTGTTGCAGAAGTTCCGCCCGACCTCGAACCGGTCGCTCGTCGTGGCCGCCTTCGCGATCCCCTCGTAGGTCCCGATCACGTCGAACGGCTCGCGCGTGTCCGGGTCCTCGTAGACGCCGCGCAGCTTGCTCCCGCGCACGACGGCCTGCTTGGCCGTCGCGAGCTCGACGGGCTTGCCCGTGAACGGCGAGATCGCCTGGACGGGCAGGCGGATGTCCTGCGTGCCCGTCTGCATGTCGCAGAGCACGTAGCGCATCGCGTCGGCCCCGAAGGCCGCGATGATGTCGAGCGGGTCGATCCCGTTGCCCGCCGTCTTGCTCATGCGCACGCCCTTGCCGTCCTGGATGTTCGCGTGCACGAACACGTCGGTGAACGGCAGGTCGCCGAGCGCGTGGAGCCCGAGCATGACCATGCGCGCGACCCACAGCGTGATGATGTCGCGCCCCGTGACGAGGCAGCTCCCCGGGTAGTAGGCGTCGAGCGACGACGGCCGGCCGTCGCGCGCGCCGAGCCCGGGCTGCCCCGCGTCCGTGGGCGCCCCCGCCGGGTCGGGCCAGCCGAGCGTGCTGAACGGCCAGAGCGCGCTCGAGAACCACGTGTCGAGCACGTCCGGGTCGCGCGCGAGCCCGAGCGCCTCGAGCGGCCCCTGGTGCGTGGCCTCGGCCCGCTCGTCGCGGATGCACAGCGCGACCTCGGTGCCCGGGACGCCCCACTCCGGATCGTCGAGGAGCCGGGCGAGGTGGTCGGGCCCCTCGAGCCGGAGCGGCTCGCCCGTGCGCGCGTGCGCGACCTGCCCGCAGAGCGTCCCCGCGGCCACGCCGGCGCGCACGGCCGCGACGAGCGCCGCGCGGTCGGCGACCTCGCCCAGCGTCGCGCGCCACACGGCGATCCGGTGCCCCCACCAGAGCTGGCGGCTGATGCACCAGTCGCGCTTCTCGGCCAGCCAGGCCGTGTAGGTCGCCTGGTAGCGCGCGTCGGGGTGGAAGGCCAGCGCGCGCCCCGTGGGCGAGCGCCAGGTCCCGGACGCGGCGTCGATCGCCGCCTGCGCGAGCCCCGGGGCCCGGTGCTCGCGCGGCGTCCCGCGCCCGAGGACCACGCCGCCCGGCACGTCGCCCATCCGCACGAACCACTGCTTGCTCAGGTACGGCTCGACGGGCGTCTTGCTCCGGTCGCTGTGCCCGAGCTCGATCGTGCGCTCCTCGACCTTCTCGAGCCGGCCGGCCGCCTCGAGGTCCGCCACGACCCGCTTGCGGGCCACGAACCGGTCGAGGCCCGCGTAGGGGCCCGCGTTCTGGTTGAGCGTCCCGTCGGGGTTCAGGATGTTGATCGCGCCGAGCGCCGGGTGGCGCTTGCCGACCTCGTGGTCGTTCGGGTCGTGGGCCGGCGTGATCTTCACGCAGCCCGAGCCGAGCTCGGGCTTGGCCCAGGCGTCGGCGACGATCGGGATCGGCCGCTCGAGGAGCGGGAGCACGACGCGCCGCCCGTCCGCCGCCATGCGCGCGAGCGCCTCGAGCCCGGGCAGGTGCGAGTCGAACCGCGCGCGCAGGCGCGCGACCTCGGCCTCGGCGGCGGCGCGCTCCTTGCCGGGCGCGGCCGCGAGCTTGTCCTCGGCGGCGCGCAAGGCCGCCTCGAGCGCCCCGCGCGGGGCGGGGTGCACGGCGACCGCCGTGTCGCCCAGCATGGTCTCGGGGCGCGTCGTCGCGACGACCACGTGGTCGGGCTCGCCCGGGCGCGGGTCGAGCACGGGGTAGCGGATGTACGTGAAGGTCCCCTGGACCGTCTCGACCACGATCTCGTCGTCGGCGACGGCCGTCTGGAGGTGGCAGTCCCAGTTCACGAGCCGGTCGCCGCGGTAGATCAGCCCGTCCTGGAACAGGCGGAAGAACGCCTCGCGCACGGCGGCCGAGCACACGGGGTCCATGGTGAAGCGCTGGCGGTCCCAGGCGCACCCGCAGCCCATGGCCTGCTGCTGGCGGACGATGCGCGCCTGATACTCGTCCTTCCAGGCCCAGATCCGGGCGACCAGCGCCTCGCGGCCGATGTCGAGGCGCGTCTTGCCCTCGAGCTCGAGCAGGCGCTTCTCGACGACGGCCTGCGTGGCGATCCCGGCGTGGTCGGTCCCCGGCTGCCAGAGCGTGTCGTCGCCCGCCATGCGGTGCCAGCGCGTGAGCAGGTCCTGCATGACGTTGTCCATCGCGTGCCCCATGTGGAGCGCGCCCGTCACGTTCGGGAGCGGCATCATGACGACGTAGCGCCGGCGGTCGGGGTCGGGGTCCGGGACGGCGGCGAACGCGCCGGCCTCGACCCAGCTCGCCGTGACGGCCCCCTCGATCGCCCGCGGATCGTAGGTCCTGGGCAGCTCGCCCTCGGTCGGCGCGGCCTCGGGGGCCACGGCGTCGGTCATGTCGGTCACGGTCGCCTCGCTCGTGTGCGCGCCCGCGACGGGGCGCGCGGCGCGCCAATGTCGTGAGCAGGGCGCGGCGCGTCAACCGTGGCCCGCGCCGGGGCGGCGGCCGGCCCGGCCGGCGCCCGGGCGCGGGAGCCTTCACGAGGCGCCGGCGGCAGGCCACCATGCGGACGGTCGGGGGGAACGGCCGGCGCGCCGCCGCGAGGCGCGCGGGGAGGCGCGCACGATGTCCGGCACCTCGAGCCCCCTCGACCCCGAGGACCCCAGGTCGGTCGCGCGCTGGGCGGCCGAGCGCGTGTGGGCCGACGCCGAGCCGCGCACGCTCTGGGTCCGGCGCAACCTCGACGGCACGGGGTTCATGCTGACCGACCCCGAGGCGCCGCCGCGGGGCGGCGTCTGGACGCGGGTCCTGACACTCGACGTCGACGACGCCGAGCGGATCGCCCAGCGCGGGCCGCGCGGCTGGCCCGCCCTCGTGCGCCTCGCCGAGGCGGTCGAGGAGGCGCGGCCCTGTGGGGGGGGGGGCCGCGGGGCCCGCCCGCCTCGGGGGGGGGGGGGGGGGGGGGGGGGCGGGG
>JANJTH010000382.1 GCA_024711205.1 Planctomycetota bacterium
CGAGGCCCCGGGCACGCCCGGCCCTGGCCCACGCGAGGCCCCGGGCCGTCCGGCCGCCCGCGCCGTCGCCGGGCGACCCGGCCGTCAGGCGGCCCGGGCCGCCGCCGCGCGGTCGAAGACGACGCGTCCGAGCCGCGCGCCGAGCCCGCACGAGACGGCGTAGGGGATCAGCCCGGCCTGCGCCGCGACCTCCTCGAGCGGGAGCGCGGCGGCGCCGTCGCGCCCGAACAGGGTCGCGACGTCGCCCCGGACCGGCGGGCGCTCGAGGTCCGTCACGTCGACGAGCACGCCGTCCATCATGACCGTCGCGACGAGCGGGCAGCGCCGCCCCTGCAGGAGCGCGTGGGCCGGCTTGCCCGTGAGGCCGTGGGGGAGCCCGTCGGCGTAGCCCAGGCCGAGCAGGGCGAGCCGCGTCGGGCGCGCCGCCGTCCAGCGCGCGCCGTAGCCCACCGCCTCGCCCGCGGCGACCTGCGAGGTCGAGACGACGCGCGCCCGGAGCGCCAGGGCCGGCGCCAGCGCGGCCCCCGTCGCCGCGATCGCGCCCTCGGGGTCGAGCCCGAGCAGCGCGATCCCCGGGCGGACGTGGCTGAACCGGGCCTCGGGCACCTTGAACAGCGCCGCCGAGGCGGCCGCGTGGACCTGCGGCGGGCGCACCCCGGCGCGCGCGAGCCGGCGCGCGACCGCGGCGAACGCGCCCACCTGCGCGCGCGAGCGCTCGACGTCGCGCGGGGCCTGGAGGTGCGTCATGAGGCCCGCGAGCCGGAGGTCGGGGTCGCGCGCGATCGCCCGCGCGAGCGCGGGCGCCGCCTCGGGCGGCACGCCGACCCGGTGCATGCCGACGTCGACCTTCACGTGGACGTCGAGGCGCCGCCCGAGCCGCCGCGCGAGCGCGCGCAGGCGCCCCAGGCCCTCCGGCTCGGTCAGCGTGAGGCTCGCCCGCGCGGCCGCCGCCGCCTCGAGCTCGTCGTCGAGCGCGGCCCCGAGGAGCTGGAGCGGCGCGGCGAGCCCCGCGGCGCGCAGCGCCACGACCTCGTCGGCCGTCGCGACGCACAGCCCGACCGCGCCCGCCTCGAGCGCGGCCCGCGCGACGTCGACCGCCCCGTGCCCGTAGCCGTTCGCCTTGACGACGGCCAGGACCTCGGCGCCCGCCACGCGCCGGATCGTCCGGACGTTCGCCCGGACGGCCTCGACGTCGAGCTCGACCCACGCGCGTCCGGTCATGCCCCTCGGCGGCCTCGCTCCCGTGTATCGGCCTCCGGGCCCCCGCCCCCGCAGCGCCCCCCTCGCCCTCCCTCGCCCCCCTCGTCTTCCCCTGCCCTTGCCCTTGCCCTTGCCCTTGCCCTCCCTCTTCTCTTTCCCTCTTCCTCTTCCCTCTTCCTCCCCCCTCCCCGGCAGCCGCGCCTCACCCCGCCGCGCCCACCGCCCGCCGCGCCGCCCCGCGCCCACCCAGCAGCCCGCGCCCCTCCAGCCACGCCTCGAGCCGTGCCCCGATCTCCTCGGGGTACTCGAGCAGGCCCGTGTGCGTCGCGTCCGGCAGGAACAGGAGCTCCGCGTCCGGGATCGTGCGCGCCATGTGCTCGCCCAGGTGCGGCGGCGTGAACGTGTCGCGCCCGCCCGCGACGACGAGCGCCGGCGCCGCGATCGTGGGCAGCACGTCGCGCGCGCTGTGGCGCTGGGCCGCGATCCCCATGTGCGCCCAGGTCCGCCCGTGGATCCGCCGCATGTGCGCGAAGAACGGCGCCATGTCCTCCTCGCGCAGGCGCGGCCCGATCAGCCCGAGCCGGCGGCTCGCCCGGAACGTGCCCGGGACCTGGGCCTGGAGCCAGCCGGCGCGCAGCGCGACGCGGGCGACGCGCGGCCCGGCGCGCCGGAACACGCCGTAGAGCGCCGGGCCCACGCGCGGGTGGAGCAGGTGGTCGAACGGCCGCTCGAACGTGCCGAGGATCGGGACCACGCCGGCGATCCGGTCCGGGAAGTGCCGCCACGCCTCGAGGATCACCTGGCAGCCGAGCGAGAACGCGACGAGCACCGCGCGCTCGACCCCGCACGCGTCGAGCACGCGCCGCAGGTCGTCGACCGAGTCCTCGACCGTGACCGCCTCGAGGCTGCGCGCCGGCGCCGACTGCCCGTGGCCCTTGAGGTCCCACGTCACGAGCCGCGCGCGATCGGCGAGCCGCGCGAGCAGGTGCCGCCAGTAGAAGGCCGACGCCGTGAACCCGCTCGTGAACACGAGCGCGGGGGCGCCCGCGGCGCCGGCGCCGGTCGGGCGGCGGTCGACGTAGGCGATCGGGGTCCCGTCGCGGGCGCACACGTAGCGGGTCATGGGAGGCGGGCTCCTGCGGGAGGAGGGGAGAGGAGAGAAGAAGGAAGAGGGGAAGAAGGGAAGAGAAGAGGGAGGGCAAGGGCAAGGGCAGGGGAAGAGAATTGGCTGGTGGCTTGGACGGGATCGGGATCAGAAGCCGAGCGCGCGGCGGGCGTTGGCGGCGGTCGCGCGGGCCAGGTCCGGGAGCGGGGTGCCGCGGAGGGCGGCCAGGCCGCGCAGGGTGTCCGCCACGAAGGCCGGCTCGCAGCGCTTGCCGCGGTGGGGCATGGGCGCCATGTAGGGGCAGTCGGTCTCGACGAGCAGGTGGTCCTCCGGCACGGCGCGGGCGGCCTCCTGGATCTCGGCCGCGTTCTTGAACGTGACGACGCCCGAGAACGACACGCAGAACCCGAGGGCCACGAACCCGAGCGCCTGCGCGCGCGTGCCCGTGAAGCAGTGCGCGACGCCGCGCCGGGCCGGGGCGCGCGCCGCGAGCAGGTCGAGCGCCTCGTCGTAGGCCTCGCGCACGTGGAGGACCACGGGCAGCCCGAGCTCGTCGGCGAGCGCGAGCTGCTCGCGGAAGGCGCGCCGCTGGTCGTCGCGCGGCGAGTGGTCGTAGTGGAAGTCGAGCCCGACCTCGCCGATCGCGACGACGCGCGGGCGCGCGGCCAGCGCGACGAGCCCGGCCCGGACCTCGGGCGACCAGGTCCGCGCCTCGTGCGGGTGCACGCCGACCGCCGCGAACAGGCGCGGGTCCGTCGCGGCGAACGCGGCCGCGACCTCGCTCGAGGCGAGGTCGCAGCCGACGTCGACGATCGCCTCGAGCCCGGCCGCCCAGGCGCGCGCGAGCACGTCCGCGCGGTCCTCCGCGAAGCGCGGCGTCGAGACGTGCGCGTGGCTGTCGATCACGCGCCGGCCGGCGCGCCCGCGGGCGCCGACGGGTCGGCCATGTCGAGCAGCACCTTCCCGAAGTTCCCGTGCGACTCGAGCCGCTTGTGCGCCTCGGCCGCGCCCGCGAGCGGGACCACGAGGTCGACCACGGGCTTCAGCGCGCCCGCCGCGACGTGCCCGAGGATCGCGCCCAGCTCGTCGACGATCAGGTCGGGCTCGTCGTCGGCCATGTGGAGCATGTTCACGCCGAACACCCCCTTGTTCGCCATCATGAGGTCCACGGGCTTGAACTTCGGCATGCCGAACAGGCCCTTGGCGACGCTCCACAGGTTGCGCTTGGGCCCGCTCGTGATCGTCGACGCCCCGAACATGACGAGCCGCCCGCCCGGGGCGAGCGCGTCGTAGCTGCGCTGGAACGAGCGCCCGCCCACCGCGTCGAGCACGACGTGGACGCCCTTGCCGTCCGTGAGCCGCTTGACCTCGGCCTCGAAGTCCTGCTTGTAGTAGTCGATCGGCGCGTCGAGCCCGAGCGCGCGCAGGCGCTCGTGCTTGCTGGGCCCGGCCGTGCCCGCGACGAGGCCCGCCCCGCGGAGCTTGGCGATCTGGAGCGCCGAGAGCCCGACGCCGCCCGCCGCCGCGTGGACGAGCACGCGCTCGCCCGGGCGCAGGTTGCCGAGCACGACGAGCGAGTGCCAGGCCGTGAGGAACGTGACCGGGATCGCGGCCCCGGCGAGCAGGTCGACGCCCGCGGGGAGCGGCACGGCCTGGCGCGCCGGGACGCACACGCGCGTCGAGTAGCCGCCGAAGCGCGTGAGCGCGATCACGGGCGTGCCGACGGCGGGGGCCGTCACGCCGGGCCCGAGCGCGTCGACCGTGCCCGACACCTCGTAGCCGGGCACGAACGGGAACTTCGGCGCGTCGAGGTAGAGCCCCTGCCGCGCGACGACGTCCGCGAAGTTCACGCCCGCCGCGCGCACGGCGACGCGCACCTCGCCCGGGCCCGGCGTCGGGTCGGGCGCCTCGCGGACCTCGAGCACCTCGGCGCGCCCCGCGCGCGGGATCCAGACCTGCTTCATGGCCGCCTCCCCTCGCGCGCAGGGCGCGGGTCGTCTCCCCGGGTGGGCTCCCGGAGGGCCGGGGATCTTCGCCGCCCGGGCGGCCATCGCGAGGGCGAGGTCGACGCGCGGGAGCCGCGCGGGGACCGCACGGTCGCCCCCCCGCCGCAAGGCCAGCGCGCTCCGTGCGCGGGGGAGGGACGCGGCGTGCGCCTCGCAGGACGGGGCCCGCGGCGGTACGCTGCCGACATGGATGCCGGGCTGGATGGCAGCGGCTCGATCGCCGAGGACGCGGCCCCGGGGGCGCTCGCGGCCCAGGGGCGCCGGTCCGGGGCGAGCCCGGCGGTCGGGGTCCTCGCCGACGCGGCGCCGGCCGCGGCCGAGCCGCGGGAGCGCGCGCGGCGCGAGGCGGGCGC
>JANJTH010000398.1 GCA_024711205.1 Planctomycetota bacterium
CGCGCCGACGACCCCGGGCGTACGGACCGTGTCGGCCACGGCCCCGTCGACCAGGGCCACCCCCGGCTCGGCGCCGCCGCGGCCCGCCCCGCGGAGGTGCGCCCAGGCCGCGCGCGCGGGCTTCGCCGCGAGGGGGAGCACGCCCGTCGACGCGCCGAAGGCCGCGGCCTGGCCCGTGCCCTCGAGCACGGGCCGTCCCTCGAGCGCGTTGCGGCCGCCCTGGTCGACCGCCGCGGCGCTCGCGCCCCCGCCCGACCACGCGGCCACGACGCGCGTCGTCGACGCGCCCGCCGCCCCGGCCCCGAGCCCGAGCGTCGCCGTCGTGAGCGCCCCGCCCACGGCCCCGGCCGCCGCCGCCACGACGAGCTCGCGCCAGCCCACGCGCCGGCCCAGGGCCCGCGCGACCGCCCAGGCCATGGCGACCGACAACCCCGCGCCGACGAGCGCCCCCACGAGCACGTGCATCGTCCCCCCCCGCCGGCTCCTCTCGCATCCGGCGCGCCGCGCACAAGCTCCGCCACGGCAACGCCGGAGCGGGTCCAGGTGCGTGTCGGGGCGTGCCCTTCGTGCGCGGTCGGGTCCAGGGCCCGGCCAAGCCGGGGGCGTGCAGCGCTCGACCGACGCCCGACGGCCCGGCCGCCGCCCCACGACCGACGTCGAGCAGCCTCGGGTTACGCTCGCGGCTCGCCTCGAGCCCGGGAGCGCCCACGCCATGCAGGACCTGCGCGACGACGAGGTCTACCTCGACCACAACGCGACGACCCCGGTCGCCCCCGAGGTCGTCGAGGCCATGCTGCCGTTCCTCCACGGCGGGCACGGCAACCCCTCGTGCGGGCACCGGCTCGGGCGCGAGGCCCGCGCGGCGGTCGAGGACGCGCGCCGGACGCTGAGCCAGTTCTTCGGCTGCGCGCGCGACGAGGTCGTGTTCACGTCGGGCGGGACCGAGTCGAACAACCTGGCGATCAAGGGGGCCGCGCTCGCGCGCATGGACCGCGGGCGGCACGTCGTGATCGGGGCCGCCGAGCACCCGTCCGTGGCCGACGCGGCGCGCTGGCTGACGCGCTTCGGCTTCGAGGTCAGCGAGGCCCCCTGCACGCCCGAGGGCCAGGTGACCCCCGAGGCCGTGCGCTCGGTCCTGCGCCCGGACACGGTGCTCGTCTCGGTCATGCACGCGCAGAACGTCGTGGGCACGATCAGCCGGATCGACGAGCTCGCCGAGGCGCTCGGCGGCCACCCCGCGCACCTGCACACGGACGCCGCGCAGTCGGTCGGCAAGATCCCGACCGCGTTCCCGTTCCTCGGCGCCGACCTCATGACGATCGCCGGGCACAAGCTCTACGGCCCGAAGGGCGTCGGCGCGCTGATCGTGCGCCGGCGCACGCCCCTCGAGCCGCTCCTCCACGGGGCCGGCCACGAGGGCGGGCGGCGCTGCGGCACCGAGAACACGGCCGGGATCGTGGGCCTCGCCGCGGCCGTGCGGCTCGCGCAGGCGCGCATGGCCGAGGCGGGCGAGCGCATGGTCGCGCTGCGCGACGCGCTCCACCTCCGGCTCGCGACGGCGCTCCGCGGCGTGCTCCTCAACGGGCACCCGCTCGACCGCCTGCCGAACACGCTCAACCTCTCGTTCCTGGGCACGACCGGGCGCGCGATCGCCGACCGCGTGCCGTCGCTCCTCCTCGCGACGGGGCCGGCCTGCCACGACCGGGCCGACGCGCTCCCGCCCGCGCTGCGCGCGCTCGGGATCGACGCGGCGCGCGGCGCGGCGACGCTCCGGCTCTCGCTCGGGCGCGACAACACCTGGGACGAGGTCGACCGCGCGGCCGACCTCCTCGTCGAGGCGGTCGTCGCGCTGCGGCGCGCCGCCGGCGTCGACGAGGCCGCGCTGCCCGGGTCGGACCTCCCCCGCTGCCCGCGCTGCGAGGTCCGCCCGCTGCGCCTCGAGCTGACCGGGCTCGCGCCCGCGGCCGTGTGCCAGGAGCACCCCGCCTGCCGCTACGAGGCCTACCTGGCGGCCCCGGCCGGCGTCGCTTGAGCGGAGCCCGCGCGACGGCGGGCGCGGCGGGGCCGGACGCCGCGGAGCGACCGGCGGGGGGCCCGGGGTGCGCCGCCCGAGCGTCGACGCACGCACGCGCGGACGCGCGCGCGGGCGGCGCGCTCGAGGCCGCGCCGCGGCGCTTCGTCGTGCTCGAGCACGCCCGCGCGCCCGACGACGTGCACTGGGACCTCATGGTCGAGGACGGCCCGGTGCTCGTGACCTGGCAGCTCGCGGCGCCGCCCGGACCGCGCCCCGTCGCGGGCCGGCGCTCCTTCGACCACCGCCCCCGCTACCTCGACTACGAGGGGCCGCTCGACCGCGAGCGGGGCCGGGTCCGGGCCCTCGCGCGCGGCCTGGCGCGCGACCTCGCGGGCGACCCGCGCGCGGCCCGCTACGAGGTCGCGCTCGCGAGCGACGACGGCGCCCGCCCGGCGCTCTCCGGGGTGTGGCGCGTGACCGAGGTCGGGACCGAGGGCGCCGAGGTCCTCGTCGAGGTCGCCCCGGTGGGCCCCGAGGCGCATGGCGCCCGAGCGGCCAGCGCCCGACCGGCCGGAGCCCCGCCGTGAGCGCGGGCGACCCGGCGCGCGGCCGGCGCCCGCGCCGCCCCGCGCGGAGCGCGCCCTGGGCCGACAGGGCGAGCAGATCGGCCCGCGCGCCCGAGGCGGGGCCTGGGTCGG
>JANJTH010000406.1 GCA_024711205.1 Planctomycetota bacterium
GTGGTGTGTGGGGTTCGGGGGGGGGCCCGGGCGCCCCCCCCACGATTCCCTTGCGGGGATGGGGCTGCGGGAGGTCGGACGGGAGCACCCTCCCCCAGGGCGGAGCTCTCCGGCCCAGGGGCGCTGCGGACTGACGAGGGACTCGGGTTTCTCCGTTCTTCCCGTTCCCGTTCCCGTTCCCGCGGTCGTGCAGGGACCCTTCCCACCTCCTGCGGCCGGGCAGTAAGCAAAGGGAGGCACATACCTCTCGGCGGAGCTCCGCCCTTGCCCTTGCCCTCCCTCTTCTCTTCCCTCCTCCCCTCCCCCTCTTCGCCTCCCCTTCTTCTCTTCACTCCCCGGCCGGGGTCTCCTCCGCCCTCGCCTCCGCCCCGCCGTCGAAGAACGCCCGCACCCGGCGGGCCGTCGCCTCCGGGAGGACCTCCGCGAGCGCCTCGAGCGAGGCGGCGCGCACGCCGGCGAGGCTGCCGAAGCGGGCGAGCAGCTCGGCGCGGCGCTTCTTGCCCACGCCGGGGACCTCCTCGAGCCCGGAGCGGAGCGCGCTCTTGCGGCGCAGCTCGCGGTGGAAGCGCACGGCGGCGCGGTGCGCCGCGTCGCGCACGCGCACGAGCAGCCGCAGCTCGAGCGAGGCCGGGGGGAGCACCACGGGCGCGCCGCCGCGCGCGAGGTGCACGCGCTCGAACGCGCGCAGGTCGCCCTCCGGGTCGGCCTCCCTCTCAGCGGCCTCGCCGGGGCCGTCGCCCGGCCCCCCGTCCTCGCCGTCGCCCCTCGCGCCCGCGCCGAGGCCCGCCTCGAGCGCGCCCTGGCGCGGCGCGCGGGCCTTGGCGAGGCCGACGAGCTCCGTGCGCTCGGGCGGGAGCCCGGCGCGGGCCGCGGCGTCGAGCGCGCGCCGGAGCTGGGGCGGGCCGCCGTCGATCACGATCAGGTCGGGGAGGTCGCCCTGCTCGAGGCCCGAGGCCAGGCGGCGGCCGACGACCTCCTCCATGGCGGCGAAGTCGTCCTGGCCCTCGACCGTGCGGACGCGGTAGGTCCGGTAGCCGGCCGGGTCGGGGTCGCCGTCGACGAAGCGGACCTTCGAGGCGACCGTGAACGCGCCCTGGAAGTTCGACACGTCGAAGCACTCGACCCGGCGCGGGAGCCGGCGCAGCCCGAGCGCGCGCTGGAGGCCCTCGAGCGTCTCGAGCGTCGCGGCGCGCCGCTCCTCGCCCGTCTCGAGCGCGAGGAGCGCGTTCTTGCGGGCGAGCTCGACGAGCCCGCGCCGCTCGCCGCGGACCTCGACCTTGACCGCGACCCGCGCGCCGCGCCGCTCGCTCAGGACCTCCTCGAGGAGCGCCTGGTCCTCGACCGGGCAGGGGAGGAGGACCTCGCGCGGGACGTAGCGCCCCGGCGCATAGAACTGGCCCAGGAACGCGTTCAGCGCGGCCTCGGCCGGGAGCTCGGTCCGCCACGACCAGGTGCGCGGCTCGCCCACCTGCCCGTCGCGGACCTCGATCAGGAGCACGACGACGGCGCCCTGGTCGGCCGCGAGCCCGAGCACGTCCTGGTCGCCCGCGCCCTCGCGCGCGACGCGCTGGACCTCGAGCGTGCGCTCGATCGCGCGGATCTGGTCGCGCACGCGCCCGGCCTGCTCGTAGCGGAGCGCGGCGCTGTGCTCCGCCATGCGCTCGCGCAGGCGCGGCAGGAGCGTCTCGTCCTTGCCCTTGAGGAACAGCCGCACGTCCTGCACGACGCGCGCGTAGTCCTCGGGCGTCGTCTTGCCCGCGACGCAGGGCGCGAGGCAGCGGCCCATCTCGTGCTCGATGCACGGGCGGGTGCGCTGGCGCAGCTCGGCGTCGCTGCACGTGCGCAGGGGGAACCAGCGCTTGAGGTGGCGCAGGGTCTCGCGCAGCGCGCGCGCGCTCGCGTAGGGCCCGAACACCTCGCCGCGCTTGTCGCGCGCGGTCGTCCGCACGAGCCGCGCGCGCGGCCAGGGGTGGCCCGTCGTGAGCTCGACCTGGAGGAAGCTCTTGTCGTCGTTGAGCTTGATGTTCCAGCGCGGGCGGTGCCGCTTGATCAGCGCGTTCTCGAGGAGGAGCGCCTCCTTCTCCGTCGTCGTCGCGACGAACGAGGCGTCGCAGATCGAGCGGAGGAGCGGCTGGAAGTAGAGCCGCCCGTCGTCGGCCTCGGGCCGCAGGTAGCTGCGCACGCGCGCGCGGACGTCGTTCGCCTTGCCGACGTAGACGACGCGGTGCTTCGCGTCGAGGAACAGGTAGCAGCCCGGCCCCGCGGGGAACAGCGCGACCTTGTCGAGCAGCGCCTCGCGCGTCGGCGGGGCCGCCCGCGCGGCGGGGGGCGAGGACGGCGGCTCGGGCCCGGGCGGCGCGCTCACGCCCGCGATTCTGGCACCGCGCCGGCGCCGACGGTTCGCCGGGCGCGTGCGTGGGGTCCGCTCCGCGCTCGGCCCGGCGCGGGCCGACCTCCCTGCGGTCGGCCCGCGCCGGGCCGACCTCCCCGGTCGGTCAGGCCGGGGGGCGCTCGAGCCCGGGCGACGCCCACGGGTCGGACACGTGGAACAGCCGGACGCCGCGCACGCCCGGCTCCTCGGTCTGCGCCTCCTCCCCACCCTGCCGCGGGAAGGGGCCGGTCGGGTCCGGGACGGCCGGCGCGAACACCTGCGTGGCCGAGGGCGGGCAGCGCACCCAGCCGTCGCCCGTGAGCAGGAGGCCCGGGCAGCGCCACCAGTTCAACATGTCGGGCGCGCTGAACTGGAAGTGGTGCCCGAACAGGTGCGCGATCTTCTCGGCGAGGTCGGGGTGCCCGTGGCTCTCCTCCGCGTAGAAGGCCGGGTGGTTGTGGAGGTCGACGAGCCCCTCGTAGCGCGCGGGCAGGTTCGCCGGGGCCTTCACCTCGTCCTTCGTGACCTCGAAGTTGCGCTGCGAGCTGGCCGGCGTCGTGAACCCGTAGGTCCCCGTCTCGCGGTCGCGGTAGACGAGGGTGTGCCACTCGTAGAGGAAGGAGGCCGGCGCGAGCCAGAGCGTGATCGCGGCCTTCGCGACCGCCTCGGAGAGGTTCCGGTGCCCGCGGAGCGGGTAGGCGGGCGCGAACGTCGCGGGGTCGAGCACGAGCCAGGCGCCGGCGTCGTCGTCGCCCTTCGCCTTGCGGCGGCGCTTGCCCTTGGCCCGGCGCGCGGCCTCCTTGGCGCGCCGCTCGAGGTAGCGGTCGCGCTCCTCGTCGCCGAGCGCGTAGAACGGGCGCTTCAGGGCGGTCGTCGTCCGCTCGCCGCGGTGCGCCTCCGCGAGCTCGAGCTGGCGGCGGACGAGCACGTCGTAGCCCTGCTCGAACCGGTAGACGCGGACCTCCGGGTCCGCGCTCAGGCCGGGCGCGAGGACCCACCGCTCGCTCGCGACGAGCCGACCCGACTTCGCCCGCGCGAACACGAGGTCGGCCTCCGCGTGCCGCGCGCGCGCGGCCGGCGGGAGGCCCGCGCAGTCGGGGCACGCGGCCGCGTCGCCCGCGCCGTCGTGGGCCTTCCGCGCCCGGTGGAAGGCCTCGAACCGGAGCAGCTCGGCGCGCCCGTCGGCGATCGCCCCGGTCTCGGCCTCCTCGGCGTCCCAGGCCGCCTCGACGTCGCGCGGGTAGGGCGGGAGCAGGTGGACCTGAGGCGGCTCGGCGCGCTCGTCGGGGACGACGAGCGAGGTCGGGTCCGGCACGGGGCCCTCGAACAGGCGCGGGTGCTCGGGCACGACCGGGCCGAGCTGCTCCGCGTCGAAGAAGAGCAGCCGGACCGGGTCGCGGACCGGGTGGATCATGCTCGGGAGCCCGCCGCCCGCGGGCGCGCGCACGCGGGTCTCGAGCGTGACGCCCGTGACGACGCCGACGAGGACCTTCAGGCGCGGGTCGAGCGCGACGGGGAGCCGCCCGCGGACGCCGCCGAGCTCGACCTCGACCTCGACGTGCGGGCCGTCGGGCGCGGCGGCCGCCGCCCAGCGCACGCGCTCCACGACGACCGCGGGCGCGCCGTCGACCTCGCCGAGCGCGAGGTCGCAGGTGGCCGCCCCGAGGTCGCGGGCCGGCCCGGGCTCGACCTGGCGCAGCTCGACGCGCACGTCGACGAGCCGCGGCGGGAGGTCCTCGCCGCCCGCCTGCGCGACGGGCGCGCGGTCGATCGTGACGCGCACGACCGCCGGCGCGGCGGGCGTCGTCCCCACCGCGACGTGGAACAGCTCGACCGCGTTCTCCGCCGCCCCGAGCAGGGCCGGCGCCTGCGCCGCGTCCGCGCGCGCCGCGCGCTCGACCGAGTACACGAGCGGCGCCGCGCCGGGCGGGACCGTCGCCGCGTAGCCGGCGACGCGCGCCTCGAGCGTCGTGACCGAGAACGGGTAGTCCCCCGGCGGCAGGTCCCGGTGGCGGAGCAGGCCCTCGTCGTCGGTCTCGCCCTCGACCGGGCCGTCCGGCAGCTCGAGCACGTAGGGGCGGCGCGCGAGCGGCCCGATCCCCAGGTCGCCGCGCAGGGCCAGGTGCACCTCGCCGCGGAGCGCCGGCAGCTCGAGCCCCACGTAGCGGCGGGGCGGCGTGCCCTCGCCGTAGAGCGGCGCGCCCGGGGGGTCGCCGGGGAGCGCCGGCACCTCGTCGGGCGCGAGGAACAGGAGCTCGACCCGGCGGTTCCGGGCGCTCGCCCGCCCGTCGACCCCGGGCGCGTCCACGGGCCACGCCTCGCCGCAGGCGAGCACGGGCGGGCTCGCCCAGCGCAGGGCCTGCTTGCGGCGCGCGAGCGCCGCCGGGGCCTCGCTCAGGAGCGCCGCGAGGGCCTCGTCGTAGAGGTCGTAGACCTGCGCCCAGTCGGCCGCGCTCTGCTTCGTCCCCTGGGCGAGGCCCGCGCCGCGCTCGGCGTTCAGGCGCGCGCGCAGCGCGTCGCGCGCCGCCCGCGAGCGCTCGCCCCACTGCCCGTCGATCGGGCCGGGGTCGGTCTCCCAGCCGAACGTGTCGGCGACCCAGGCGAGGACCTCCTGCACGTCGGCGACCTCGTAGCGCGCCTGGCAGTGCGCGGCCCACGCCTCGCGCTGCCCGCTCAGGAACAGATGCGCGCCCTCGGCCCGCGCCGCGGCGAGCCCGAGGTTGTAGGCGCGCCGGCCGGCCGTGTCGGTGTGCCCCGCCGCGAGCAGGACGCGCTCCGGGTGGCGCGCCGCGTGGACGAGCACGGCCCGGAGCGCCGCGAGCCCGGCCAGTCGGTCGGCCCCGGCGTCGCCGGTCGCGACGAGCTGGCGGGGCAGGAGGAGCGCGCGGTCGGTCTCGAAGCACAGGTCCTCGACCGAGATCGCCGCGGTCCCCGGGGGCGGGGCCGGCGCCGGGGCCCCCCGCGGCACCACGCGGAGCTCGCGCCGCTTGCGCTGGGCCTCGAGCTCGATCGTGGGGGCGTGCCCGGGCTCGCCGTCCTCGTGCACGCACACGAGCTCGAGCCCGGGGAAGGCGACCTCGGCCCAGCCCGCGGGCTCGGGGCCGCGGACGAACACGAGCCGCGCCTCCCACCAGCCGCCGCGCTGCCAGGGGCGCGCGCTGGACTCGACCGCCTGGCGCGCGAACTCGACCGTGACCGAGTAGCCCCTCTTCGGGTCGGGGTCCTGGCCCGAGCGGACGAACACGACGTCGCGCGGGGCGGGGCGGCGCCCCGCGCGGTGCAGGGCCAGGACGTCCGCGCGCAGGAGCGCGGGCGCCTCGTCGGTCTCGTGCAGGACGACGTCCTCGAGGTGGACCTCGCTCGCGAGCAGGGGCTCGGCGCGCTCGCCCCGGAGGACGACCAGCCGCGGGGTCGAGATCGCGAGCGTCCGCGTGCGCTCGGCGTGGAGGGTCCAGGACGACTTCTTCGCGCCGCACGCGGGGCACGCCGGGTGGTCGTCCAGCACTTCGACGGCGCAGGCGCTGCAGGTCCAGGGCACGTCCCCTCCGCGCGGTCGCCCGGCGCGACCGTCCCCGGCGTCGAAGTGTAGAACCCCTGCGCGGCCCAGGCGCCGTGCTCCCGGCGCACGCCGACGGCGCAGACGGACGGGGCCGGGTCGGCTAGCTTCGGGGCATGGGACTCGAGCACGCCCGCCCCCGCGGTCCGCTGACCGCCTCGCCCACCCGCTGCCCCTACTGCCACGACGCGTGCGCGCCCGAGGCCGACGTGCGCGTGTGCGCGGGCTGCCTGGCGCGCCACCACGCGGCCTGCTGGGGCGAGGGCCAGGCCTGCGCCTCGTGCGGCGCGACGGACGCGCTCGCGCGCGCGACCGGCGAGCAGGCGGCCGACCGGGCCTCGGCCGCTGACCCGGCCGCCGCGAGCGCGAGCCAGCCGGGGCTCCTGCGCCGGCACGCGCGCACGCTGCTCGCGTGGGAGGGCCTGCGCGTCGTGTTCAACGTGACGCTGGTGCTCGTCGCGGTCGCCATGCTCGGGCCGAAGATCCTCCGCCCGAGCTACTTCCTCGACGGGCTCGTGGCGGCGCTCCTCGCGAACGCCTGCTTCACGCTCGGGCCCGCGGCCGAGGTCTACCTGAGCGAGCTCGGCGTGCGCTCGCGCTGGATCCGCGCGCTCCTGTTCTCGGGGGGGCTCCTGCTCTCGATCCTCGTCACCATGCTGGCGACGTTCCTCTAGAACCGGGCCTAGAACCCCGGCAGCGCCCCCACGATCCCGCCCGTCCGCGGGCCGTCCTCGACGGGGGCCGGCTCGCCGTCGCTGCGCCCGCCGGTCACGGGCGCGTCCTCGCGCCAGGCCCGGTCGTCCTCGCCCGCGTCGAAGGCCTGCCCGCGCCCGCCCCGCGACCACTCGTCGAGCGGATCGCTCGCGTACGGGTCGTCCTCGCCCTGGTCGGCGTCGCGCCGGTCCGGGCCCTCATCTCCGTAGGGGTCCACGGGACGGACGACCTCGCGGCCCTCGTCCTCGCGCTGGCCGGACGTCCCGCGGTCCACGCGCGGGCCGGGCTCGACGGGGCCGACGGCAGGGATCGGCTCGGCCGGGGGCTTCTTGCTCACGATCGCAGGGACCGCGACCGCGGTCACGAGCCCCGCGGCGACGACGACGAGCGCGACGATCAGCAAGACGGGCATGGCCCCCTCCGTTCCGGCGCGATCCAGCGCAAGCCCCGCGCCGACCGACGGCCCGTCCCCCGTCGGATCGAATCGGACGCCGGGCGCCGGCCCAGCCCCCGGGCCGGCGCGCCACGCAAGCCACTACACGGATAACGGTTAGCTCGCCCGGGTCGTCGGGCGCGCTGCCCCCCAGGCCCCCCGCGGGAGCCCCCGCCCGCGTGCGACGGATCCCGGTTCCGTCCCGGCTCCGGCCCGGAGCGGTCCACGCGGGGACTGCCCGTCCGACGCGCGGCACCGGCGCCCGCGTTCGGTGTCAAGCCCTTGCAAATGCTCGGCCCGTGACGGACCTTCGGACCCCGCCGGAGGCGCCGTGGGCCGCGTCGCGTTGCAGGGGATCGTCAAGCGCTACAAGCCCGACCTGCCGGCCACGATCGGCCGCGCGGGCGGCGTCGACCTCGTGATCGAGGACGGCGAGTTCTTCATCCTGCTCGGGCCGTCGGGCTGCGGGAAGTCGACCCTGCTCCGCATGATCGCGGGGCTCGAGACGATCACCGAGGGGGTGCTCACGATCGACGGCCGGCGCGTCAACGACGTCGCGCCGAAGGACCGCGACATCGCCATGGTCTTCCAGAGCTACGCGCTCTACCCGCACCTGACCGTGCGCGACAACCTGGGCTTCGGGCTCCGCATGCGCGGGACCCCGCCCGACGAGCTCGCGCGCCGCGTGGCGGCGGTCGCCGAGCCGCTCGGGCTCGGCCCGCTCCTCGAGCGGCTCCCCAAGGAGCTCTCGGGCGGGCAGCGCCAGCGCGTCGCGCTCGGGCGCGCGATCGTGCGCGAGCCCAAGGTGTTCCTGCTCGACGAGCCGCTCTCGAACCTCGACGCGAAGCTGCGCGGCTCCATGCGCGTCGAGCTCAAGCGCCTGCACCAGCGCCTGCGCGCGACCATGATCTACGTGACGCACGACCAGGTCGAGGCCATGACCCTCGGCGACCGCGTCGCCGTGGTCCACGAGGGCGCGATCCAGCAGACCGGCGCCCCGCTCGAGGTCTACGACCGCCCCGCGAACCGCTTCGTCGCGACGTTCCTCGGCAGCCCGCCCATGAACCTCCTCCGCGGTCGAATCGAGGCCGGTGGCGCGGGCGCCGGCGGCGAGGCCTGCGAAGTCCTCGCCCTCGCGGGCGGCGTCCGCGTGCCGCTGCCCGCGCGCCTGCGCGGCGTGGGCGCCGAGGGCGGCGGCGGCGAGGTCGAGCTCGGCGTGCGCCCCGAGGACCTGCGCGTCGCCGCGGAGGGCCCCCACCCCCGGCCCGTCGTCCTTGAAATGTTCGGGGGCGTGGGCGCCAGCCGTGT
>JANJTH010000424.1 GCA_024711205.1 Planctomycetota bacterium
CCGCCCGCCGGGGGCACGGCGGCGAGCCCGGCCGCCAGCCGGGCCGCGGCGCTGGCGCCGTCGCCCGCGGGCGCGAGGTCGGGCGCGGGCGTCGTGCGGAACACGAGCGTCGTGTTGCCGATCCGGATCCGGTCGCCGTGGCGGAGCGGGCGCGCCGCGGTCACGGGCGCGTCGTTGAGGAGCGTCCCGTTGCGGCTGTTGCAGTCGCGCACCGTGTAGGTGGCCCCGCGCCGCTCGAGCTCGCAGTGGAACCGCGAGAGCTTCGGGTCGAGGACCTCGACCACGTTCTGCTCGCTGCGGCCGATCGTCGTGAGCGCGAGCGTGACGCGCACCTGCTCGCGCGCCCCGTCCGGCAAGGTCACCTCGAGCCACGCCGGCGCGCCGGCCGGGCCCTCGTGCGCCGCCCGCCGCGGGTCCACGTCCACGCCCCCCGCGCGCCCCGAACTCAGACGACGATCGCCTGCCAGGCGCGCGACAGGTCCTTCGTGATGTTCTTCTCGTGCGCCTCGAGCGTCCCGCCGCCGATCTCGAGCAGCTTCGCGTCGCGCCACAGGCGCTCGACCACGTACTCGCCCACGTAGCCGTAGCCGCCCAGCACCTGCATGGCGTCGTCGGCGACCTGCTTCGCCATGGTCGTCGCGACGAGCTTCACCCCGTCCGAGTCCACGCGCTGCCCGGGGCGGCCCAGGTCCATGCGGCGCGCCGTGTCGTAGACGTAGCTGCGGGCCGCCTTCCACGCCGCGTAGCTGCGCGCGATGTAGCGCTGGATCTGCCCGAACTCGCGCAGCGGCTTGCCGAACGCGTGCCGCTCGCTCGCGTAGCGGCACATGACCTGCACGCAGCGCATGGCGATCCCGAGCGACATGGCGGCCAGCGTCACGCGCTCGATCTCGAGGTTGCGCATCATGTGCATGAGCGAGTCGCCCTCCTCGCCCAGGCGGTTGGCCACCGGGACGCGCGCCCGCTCGAACACGAGCTCGGCCGTCGTGGAGGCCCGCATGCCGCACTTGTCGCGGATCTTCTGCCCGCCCTCGAACCCGGGCGTCCCCTTCTCGACGAGGAACGACGAGATCCGCGCGCCCGTCTTCGCGTAGACGAGGAACACGTCGCCGAGCGTGCCCTCGGCGATCAGGCCGTTCGTGATCCACATCTTGCGGCCCGTGAGCTCGTAGTGGTCGCCCACGCGCTCGGCCACCGTCGACATGCCGAGCACGTCGGTGCCGACGTGCGGCTCCGACATGCACATGCCGCCGACCCACTCGCCCGAGAGCACCTTCGGGAGGACCCGCGCCCGCTGCTCCGCGCTCGCGTTGTGGTGGAAGTTGTTCACGAAGAGCATCGAGTGCGCGAGGTAGGCCAGGCAGAAGCCGGGGTCGGAGGCCGAGAGCTCCTCGTGGGCGATCACGGCCGCGACCGCGTCCATGCCGGCGCCGCCGTGCTCCTCGGGGATCGTGACCCCGAGCAGGCCCAGCTCGCCCAGGCGCCGGAACAAGGGGAGGTTGAAGGTCTCGGTCCGGTCGTGCTCGAGCGCCTGCGGCTCGACCTCGCCCTGCACGAAGTCGCGGACCATCCGGCGCAGCATCTCGTGCGCCTCGGTCGGGTTGAACAGGTCGAGCGCGGCGGCGGTCGCGGGCTGCATGGGCGTCGTCCGGGGTTTGCGCGAGAGCCGGCAGGATACCCGGCCCCCGCCCCCGGGCGGGCCGGGACCGGGGCCCGTGCTACGTTCCAGCGGTCGGGAGCCGGGGGGGCCGCGTCCGTGGAGATCTTCAAGGAGTTCCGGCTCGAGGCCGCGCATCGCCTGCCGAACGTGCCGGCCGACCACAAGTGCGCGCGCCTGCACGGGCACTCGTTCCGCGTGCAGGTGTGGGTCCGCGGCCCGCTCGACCCGCACCTCGGCTGGGTCCGCGACTTCGCCGACCTCAAGGCGGCCTGGCGCCCGCTCCACGAGGCGCTCGACCACCGCTACCTGAACGAGGTCGAGGGGCTCGAGAACCCCACGAGCGAGCGGCTCGCGGCCTGGATCTGGGCGCGCCTGGCGCCGTCGCTCCCGGACCTCGCGCGCGTCGTCGTGCAGGAGACCTGCACGAGCGGCTGCGTCTACGCGGGCCCCGGGGCCTGAACCGCGGGCGGCGCCGGCGCCCGCCGGCGCTCGGCCCCGCGGGCCCAGCGGTCGAGCGCGAACCCGCCCGCCGCGGAGAGCGCGGACGCCGCCGCCAGGCCGGGTCGGCCGAGGAGCAGCCCGCCGAGGGCGAAGGTCAGCCCCCACAGGAACAGGTTGCCCGCGACGAAGCGGAGCGCGAGCCAGCGCCCCTCGCCGCCCGCGCCCGCGGGGAGGAGGTGGCGCCACAGGCCCGGCGGCCGCACGCGCGCCGCGAACGCGCGCAGGTGCGCCTCGTCCTCGGCCGGCCCGAGCGCCGACACGGCGACCGCGGCGAGCACGGTCGCGGCGGTGACCGCGAGGACCGTCGGCGCGAACGGGAGCGCCCACACGGCCTTGCCGCACAGCCAGGCCGTCGTGGGCGCGACGATCATCGCGGCGATCTCGCCCCAGGCGGTCAGGCCGGCCCACAGCCAGCGGAGCAGGAACACGGCGCCGAGGCCCGAGCTGACCTCGAGGACCCCGCGCAGGAACGCGGTCGCGCTGAGCACGGTCACGCGCGGGGTCCCGGCCTCGGCGCCGGCCGCCGCGGGGAGCGCCTCGCCGGGCGTCAGGAGCACGAACGCCGCCACGAGCGCGATCGTCGGCACGCTGCACAGGCGGGCCACGTGCACGTAGAGCCGCTCCGGCCGCCCGGGGAGCAGGTAGGGCTTCACGAGGTCGTTCGTGAGGTAGCTCGCGCCCCAGTTGAGCTGCGTGTCGAGCGTCGACATGGCCGCCGCGAGGAGCGAGGCCAGCACGAGCCCGCGCGCGCCCTCGGGCAGGCGCATCATGAGCGCGGGGTAGCTCGCCTCGGGGTCGGGCGTCGCGGGGAGGAGCACGAGCGCGGCCAGGCCCGTGAGGATCCACGGCCACGAGCGGAGCGCGACGAACGTGATCGACGAGAACCAGAACGCGCCCTCTGCCGCCGCCTCGTCCTTGCAGCCGGCGAGGCGCTGGACGTACTTCCCGCCGCCGTCCGCGTTCACGTAGGTCCACCAGAACACGCCCAGGAACACGGCGAACCCGAACGCCGTCCCCTCGAGCGACCACGGCCCGGCGAGGTCGGGCAGGAGCGACGTCTTCGCGGCGACGGCCGGATGCGCGACGAGGGCGTCCAGCCCGCCGGCCCAGGAGACCGCGTAGGCGGCGAGCACGACCGCGCCGACGAAGGAGATCACGAACTGCGCGAGGTCGGTCACGACGACGCCCATGAAGCCCGAGAGCACGGCGTAGGCGACGGTCGTCGCGAACAGCCCGCCCAGGAGCCAGGCGCCCCAGCCCGTGGGCATGCCGTCGGGCCCGACGAAGCCCGGGAGCGCGGCGCCCGTGACCTTGAACGTCGCGACGACGACCGCCGACATGGCGAGCGGGTTCACGACGAGCCCGAAGAACAGCGCGCGCGTCGCGCGGAGCGCCCTGGCCGGGCGCCCGGAGTAGCGGAGCGTGATCAGCTCGATGTCCGTCGTGACGCCGGCGCGCTGCCAGAGGCGGCCCATGACGGTCGCGCCGAACACGCCCGACACGCCCATGAACCACCACTCCCAGTTCCCCTCGATCCCGCGCGTCTGCGTGAGGCGCGCCACGTAGAGCGGCGTGTCGATCGAGAAGGCGGAGGCCGCCATCGACGCCCCGGCGAGCCACCAGGGGAGCGCGCGCTTCGACAGGAAGTAGCTCTCCGTGTCGTCGCCCGCGCCGCGGCGATCCGCCCACAGGCCGACGACGACGGTGAACAGCGCGTACGCGCCGACGATCGCCCAGTCGAGGCCGGTCACGGTCCACCGGGCGCGAGGCCCGAGGGCGGCCGGCCCGGCGTCGGCGCGCCGAGGAGCGCGTCGGCCGCGGCCTGCTGGCAGGCCGCGTCGTCGCCCCAGGCCCAGAGCACCTCGAGCGGGGCGACGAGCCCCGCGGCCGGCTCGAGCGCGAGGACGTGCGCGCCGCACAGCGCGACGACCGTGGTCCGCCCCGCGGGGAGCCGGGCGAGGACGGCCGCGAGGTCGGGGTGGAGCCCGGCCCGGCCCTTCCAGGCGCGGACGCGGCAGCCGACCGCGGCGACGACGCGCGGGCAGGCGAGCGCGCGCGCGAGCCGGACCTCGGCGTGGTCGAGCGCGCGCGCGAGCCGGACCTCGGCGTGGTCGAGCGCGCGCGCGAGCCGGACCTCGGCGTGGTCGAGCGCACGCGCGAGCCGGGGCTCGGGTCCCGGCGCG
>JANJTH010000486.1 GCA_024711205.1 Planctomycetota bacterium
CGGGGTCGTCTGGCGCGCCCGGGCGCCGGGCGCTGCCGAGGCCCCGGCCCCGGCCGACGCGGCGCTCCCGCCCCCCCTCGAACCTCCCCGCCCGTCCGAGGCGGCGGCGCCGCCGGTGCTCGCGACCGGGCAGCTCGCGCCGCTCGGGGACGGTCGCCGCGTCCTGTGGGCCGCCCCGGGGGGCGACCTCGTCGTGATCCTGCCGGAGCCGGTGTCGGGGGAGCTCGAGGTCGAGCGGGTCTACCGCCCCGCCCACGAGCCGGAGCGGCACCTGGACGAGCCGGAGCGTCGGCGGCTCCACGGCTGGTACCTCGACGAGGTCGAGCCGCGCCGCCGCGCCGCGCTGGACCGCGCCACGGCCGCCTGGCTGACGCGCTGCGAGGCGGCCGCGCGCCTCCCCGCCGAGGTCGAGCAGGCGGAGGAGGCCGCGCGCGCCGTGCTCCGCCTCGGGGGGGCCGACGCGCTCGCGGCCGCGCTCGACACGCCCGCCCCGGGCGCCGAGGGGGCCGTCCGGCGCAGGTCGGCCACCCTCGCGCTGGCCGAGGCCGGCTACCTCCTGGCCGTGCCGGCCCTGTGCGAGCTCGTGGACGCCCTCGGCTCGACGCCCGCGGGCCCCCCCCTCGTCGCGCTGCTCGGACGCCTGGTCGACGCACGCCTCCCGGCGGACGAGCCCGCCGCGGCGGCGGCCGCCGGTCGACGCTTCGCCGCGGGGCGGCCCGCCGACGCGCCCCGCTTCGAGCGCCGCCCGGGGCCCTGACCTCCGGCCTCGCCGGCGCCTTGACAAGCCTCGACCCGCGCCTGCGAACATGGCCGCGTGCTCTTCACCACCCTCGAGCGGCACCTCATCCTCCGCCTGCTCGCGACGTTCTTGCCGGTCGCGCTCGGGCTCTGCGCGCTGTTCCTCGTCGCGGGGTCCTTCCAGCTCCTGCGCGCCGAGCAGCTCTCGCTCGCGCAGCTCGCGCTCGCGCTGCCCTGGCTCGTGCCCTTCCTCCTCCCCTACCTGCTCCCGCTCGCCTACCTGATCGCCGTCACGCTCGTGCTCGGTCGCGTCGTCGCCGACCAGGAGGCCCTCGCCTACACGAGCCTCGGGATCGGCAGGCTGAGCCTGGCCTGGCCGGCGGTGCTCCTGTCGCTCCCCCTGAGCGCGGCCTCGCTCTGGCTCACGGCGACCGTCGTCCCCCACTGCTATCAGCGGCGCCAGGACGCCGAGCGCGCCGTGCTGCTGCAGTTCATGGCGCTCGGGGAGGGCGAGCATCTGAGCCGGGTGTTCCCCAAGCAGGGCCTCGACCTCTACGCGCGCCGCTACGGCCCCGACGGCCTCGAGGGCGTGATCATCCACGCCGGCGTCGGGGGCCGGGCGGCCCCGGGCGCCCGCCAGCGGCACGCGCAGATCGTCGCCGCGCGCGGGCGGTGCGTGACCGAGGACGACGGGCGGCGCATGACGATCCGGCTCGACGACGTCACGCTCACCGTCTCCGAGCTCACCCCCGGCGCGCCCAGCGCGCCGGCCGCCCCCGCCACCGCCGCCCCGCCCGCGGCCCCCCCGGTCCGCGCGCACCTCGAGCGGCTCGCGCTCGGGATCGGGCTCGGGGGCCGCCGTCGCATCAAGCCGGCCGACTTCCCCACGGCCGCCCTCGCCGAGGAGGTCGCGCGCGCGGCGGCCCGGACGCGCCTCGCGCTCGCGCTCGGGGGCGTCGCCGCGTCGCGCCAGGGCCACGACGAGCGCGGGGGCGAGGCGCACGTCGAGCTGTGCATGCGGGCGGCGGTCTCGGCCGCGCCGACCCTCCTGGCGCTCGTCGCCGCGGCGCTCACGTTCGTGCTCGCGGCCCGCAGCCCGCTCGTGCCGTTCGGCGCCGGGATCCTGGCCGCCTGCGGGCTGTTCTTCGCCCCCCTCCTCCTCGGCCGCTCGCTCGGCGAGGCGCGGGGGGACGGGACCTGGGTCCTCCTCGCGGTCGGGACCTCGCTCATCGGGGCCGGGGCGCTCGCGCTCCTCGCGCGGCGGCGCTGAGGTGGGCCGCCCCCCCGGCCTCGACGTCGTCGACCGCTGGCTGGCCCGCCGCCTCGCGTGGGCGTTCACCACCTTCCTCGCCGCGGGCTCGCTCCTCTACCTCGTGATCGACACGTTCTCCCGGCTCGACTCGATGGCGCGGCGCGGCGACGTCCTGGGCGAGCTCTGGCGGCGCAACGCCTTCGCCCTCCCGCAGCTCTTCCTCGACCTGAGCCCGGTCCTCCTCGTCCTGAGCGCGCTGTGGGTCGTGGGGGCGCTCCGCCGCCACAACGAGCTCCTCCCGCTGCTCGCGGCGGGCTACGGCCCGCGCCGGCTCGCCGCCCCGTTCCTCCTCGTCGCCCTCGGCCTCGCGCCGCTCGTGTGGCTCGACCGCGAGGTCGTGCTCCCGCGGGTCGCGAAGGCCCGCCGTGCGGAGGAGCTGGCCCGCCAGGGCTGGGAGTCGCCGCGCCCCATCCCGGACAACGCCGGGGGCGTGCTCGTGGCCGGGCGGTACCTGCCCGGCGAGGACGTCCTCCGCGAGGTCCGCTACGTGCGCCTCGACCGGCGCGGCCACGAGGCGTGGACCGCGCTCGCCGATGTCGCCCGGGTCTCGAGCGACAACGAGGGCTGGGTGCTCTGGCGCGGCCACGCGATCACGCGCGCGGCCCGCGGGGCCGCCCCGGGGCACGCGGCCCTCGAGGACCGCGTGGAGCCGCTGCCCCCCGAGGGGCTGTTCGTCCGGACGTCGATCCGCCGCGACGACGTGATCGCCGCGATCGACGACGCGCCGTCGTTCCTCCCCGCGCGCGAGGTCCGCCGCCAGCTCGCGCGGACCCCCGGGTTCCGACACCTCGAGGTCCAGCTCCACGACCGGGCCTCTCGCCCGTTCGCCGCCCTGGCGCTCCTGCTCCTGTGCGCCCCGCTCGCGCTCGGGGGGGCGGGGGGCGCGGCCGTCACGGGCCGCTTCGCCGCGTGCATCGGGATCGCCGCGAGCTACTACCTCGTGACGAGCCTCTGCGCGCAGCTCGGCGCGCGCGAGGCCCTGGCCCCCGCGGTCGCCGCGTTCCTCCCCCCGGTCGCCTACGGCCTGTGCGGGCTCGTGGCGCTCGCGCGCTCTCCCTGAGCCCCGGACGCGCCGCGGCCTCGCGCGGTCGGCGAGGCACACCGAGGTCGATCGCGCCCCGGCGGGCGCCCGCGCGCGCCCCCGCGGGGCGCGGCGCTCGCGTGCGCGAAGCGAGAGGGCCGGCCCCCCGGCCGGCCCCCCCTGGCGAAGGTCCTCGAAGTCCGACCGCGCGCTATCGGCCCCGGTCGACCGGGCGCCCGCGCGGCGGGCGCTTGTCCGGCGCGCCCAGCGCCCCGGTGCCGAGGTCGATGTCGAACGGCACGAAGCCGGCCGGGGGCGCGGGCGGGGTCGGCGCGGGCGGCGGCGACGCCGGCGCGGGCGGGGGCCCGAGCCGGTCGGTCTTCGCCTTCGGCGGCCGGCCCGGCGCGCCGAGCTCGACGGCCGGCGCCTGGACGGTGGCCGGCTGGCCGCCGCCCAGGCGGCCGAGGATCCCGGCCACGTCGAGCCCGCCCGCCTCGAGGGCCTTCACCGCCGCGACGGCCCGGTTGGGCAGGTCGTCGCCCCCGGCGCTGCTCTGGAGCATCGTCACCTGGTCGACGCGGACCCGGCGGATGCTGTCGAGGAACGCCGGCAGGATCGTCTCGAGCTTCTGGAGCAGGAACACGTCCCGCGCGGTCGCGCCGGCCTGCTTCCACTGCTGGGCGAGCTCCGTGAGGGCCTCGGCCTGCGCGCGGCCCTTCTCGAGGATCGGGGTCGCGTCGCCGCGCGCGGCGGCGATCCGGGCCTCCATGGCCGCGCGGGCCGGGGTCACGACCTCGGCCTCGAGCTGATGGCGGGCCTGCTCGATGCGGGCGTCCTGCAGCCCGAGCTCGGCCTTGGCGCGCGTGAGCTTGGCCTGGACCTCGCCCTCCTGCTCGGCCACGAAGGCCTGCTGCGCGGTCTGGGCGTTCGCGACCCGGCGGACGGCCTCGGCGCGCACGATCGCGAGCTGGGCGTCGATCTTCGCGATCTCCCCCTGCTTGCGGCTGTTCGCCTGCTCGATGAGCGACTCGGAGCGGCGCTCCGCCTCGGCGATCCGGTTGCCCCGGCTCAGCTCCGCGCCGCGGATCCGGCCGACGGCCGACAGGTAGCCCACGTCGTCGCTGATGCTCTGGATCTTCAGGTTGTCGAGCACGAGCCCGAGCCGCTCGAACCCGTCCTCCGCCTGCTCGCGCAGCTCCTTCTCGAAGGTCTGCGTGTTCTGGTTGACCTCCTCGGGCGTCAGGCTCGCGAGCACGCCGCGCAGGTAGCCCTCGAGCGTCTCCTTGGCGATCCGCATGATCACGGGGCGCGGCTTGCCCAGGATCCGCTGGAGCGCGTTGTCGAGCCGCGGCGACTCGCCCGCGATCTTGACGTTGGCGATCCCCTCGACGTTGAGCGCGATGCCGCCCCGCGAGAAGGCGCCCTTGACCGAGACCTCGATGTTCATGTTCGTGAGGTCGAGCCGGTGGACCGTCTCGAGGAAGGGCACGCGCATCGCGCGGCCCCCCTTCACGACCCGGTAGCCGACGCGCTTGCCGGACGGCGTCGCGTGCGTCCCGCCCGAGAACACGAGGACCTCGTTCGGGCTGCAGATGTAGATCAGGTTCGTGAGCACGTGGTGGATCGCGGCCGCGAGGACGGCGGCGATGAACAGGAACGCCAGGACGTAGCCCACGTCAGCCCTCCACCCGCGCGACCGCGCGGCCCAGGTCGGCGCCGAGCGCGCCCTGCACGTCGATCCCCGTGACCTTCTCGAGCTGCGCGAGCACCGCGGCGACCGTCGCCGGGTAGCTCGCGACGAAGGTGGGCAGGCTCGAGCCGTCCCCGCGGTCGATGAGCGTGACCTTGTCGACCCGCACGCCCTCGACCCGCTCGGCGACCGCCCGCAGGATCAGGTCGAGCTGCTGGATCACGAAGATCGGCTTCGCGCCATCGCCCGCCTCGAGCCAGGCCTTGCGCACGAGCTCGAGCGCCTCGGCCATGGCCCGCCCGCGCTCGGCGATCGGCGCCGCGTCGGCGCGGGCCTGGAACGCCCGCGCCATGGCCTCGGCCTCCGAGCGGACGACGACCTCGGCCTGGAGGCGCTTGCCCTCGAGCTCGGCGCGCACGCGCTGGAGCTCCTGCTCGGCCCGCGCCCGGGCGGTGTCCCGGGCCGCCTCGGCGGACTCCTCGGCCGAGCGGGCCTGGGCCTCGAGCTCGGCCTTGACCCGCCGCAGCTCGTTGCTGCGGGTGCGGATCTCCGTCTCGGCCTGCTCGGCGCAGACGTCGGCGCGCGCCTTCGCCGCCGACTCCGCCTCGGTCGCCTCGCGGTTGCAGATCGCCTCCGAGACCTCGGCGTTCTTCGTCACCTCGGCGATCGCCTTGCGGCCGATCTCCTGGAGGTAGCTCGAGCCCTTCACGTCGCTGACCGAGTGGATGTTGAACGTGTCGAGGTGGAGCCCCAGCTTGTTCAGGTCCTTCTCGGCCTCCGCGCGGAGGTTGTTCGCGAACTTGAGCCGGTCCTCGTTGACCTCCTCGGGGGTCAGCTTCGCGATCACGGCCCGCAGGTGGCCGTCGAGCGTGTTCTTGGCGACCGTGCGGATCTCGTCGCGGTCCTGCCCGAGGAAGCGCTCGATCGCGTTGCCGATGAACCGCTCGTCGTCCGAGATCTTCACGTTGGCGATCGCCTCGACGTTGAGCCGGATCCCACCCTCGCAGTAGCCGTTGCGGGCCTCGACCATGACCTCGATCGCGGTCAGGTCCATGCGCTCGACCTGCTCGAGGAACGGCATGCGCAAGGCGCGGCCGCCCAGGATCACCCGGTAGCCGACGTCCTGGCCGCTCCGGGTCTGCCGCGCGCGGCCCGAGAACACGAGGACCTCGTTCGGGGCGCAGATGTAGAGGAACTGGCGCAGGATCGTGAGCAGGAGCACGAGCGCGACGAGCGCCGCCGCGCTCCCCCCCACGACGGTGAAGAGGAACTGCATGTCGTTCACGGGCGGACTCCTGGCCCCGTGGGGCCTCTCGATGGCTTGGGGTGGATGGGGCCCGGGGCGCGCCGCTCGCGGCGCTCAGGCGCGAACACGCGGGGCCTCCTCCGGGGCGCGCTCGCCCGTGTCGAACGGCCCCACGAGGACGCGCCCATCGCGCCACTCGACGACGATGACCTGCTGGCCCGCCGAGAGGGTCCCCTCGTGCCCGGCGACCAGCTCGGCCTTGAGGTCCACGCTGACGCCCCGGACGTCGACGCGGACCCATCCGGGGCTGCCGGGGGCCACATCGAGGATCACCTCGCCCGAGCGCCCCGCGTAGTCCGTCTCCGGCACGACCGTGGACGACACGGTGTCGGCCTTGAGCCGACGGATCAGGGCGGCGACGCCCCAGCCCGCGGCGAACCCGGTGACGAGCGAGATCGCGAGGACCTGCCCGCTCGAGGCCCCGACCGCGCCCGCGCGCCCCAGCACGTCGAGCAGCGCGCCGGTGAGCCCGAAGAACGCGAGGAAGAAGGTCCAGAAGCGCAGCGAGAGGATGGGCAGCCACAGCGCCGCCCCCGCGTCGGCGTGCCCCGCGTCGTGATCCACGTCGTGGTCCACGTCCGCGTCGACGTCGTGGTCGAGGTCGGCATCCGCGTCGCCGCCGCCCAGGACCACCGACACGGCGAGCAGGCCGCCGCCCAGGACCAAGCTCCCCAGATACAAGGCGAGGAGCGTCAAGTTCCCCCCACGACCGAGGGCTCCCCCCCGGTCGCGCGCACGTTCCCACGCACGGCCCCCGGGGTCAACGCGACCCGGGGGCCACGGGAAGAGGCTCCGGCGCCGTGCGCTCGACGAGAGGAGAGGGTCGACATGCCAGCACGGTAGCGGTGCCCGAGGCGCGCGTCAAGATCGTCTCGATTTTGCCGGCCATTCGCTGCAAGCAAGGCGCTTATGCGGTCAATCCGAGGCCTCGTCCACCTCCCCACGTCGCAGCTCGGGGACCTCGCCCTGCTCGATCCGGCGCAGGATGAGGCGGATCGCCTCCTTCGACCACGCCTTCGCGCGCCGCTTCGTCGGCACCCCCTCCTCGTCGAGCGCCTGCGCGATCATGCGCAGCGACTTCCCCGCGCGCGCCAGCTCGCGGATCCGCCCGACGGCGTGGCGCTCGTCGAGGTCGGGGACCACGTACCCGCGAACGACCCGCTCCCCGAGCCGCGGCCGCTCGTGGTGGGGCGGGTGGTGGTTCCGGTCGTGCGCGGGCGCGAGCTCCATCGCGCGGACCGCCCCCAGCACGGCGAGCACGAGCTCTCCCTCGGGCGTCTCGCTGCTCACGGGGTCGCCCGCGAGGTCGAGGAGGTGGAGCGACCCGCCCCGCGCGCGCCAGGCGTGCACGTAGCCGAGGCACTCCGAGGCGGACGAGAACAGCCACTCGAGCCGGCCGCAGACCACCGCGACCCCGCGCCCCGCCTCCCCCGCGAGGAGCTCCACGAGGCGCGCGCCCGCGGGGCGGGCCGCGAGCGGGACCCCGCCCGGCGCGTCCCGCTCGACGAAGCGCTCGACGATCCGCAGCCGCTTGAGGTGGGCGTAGGCGGTCGCGAACCCATCCTGCGCCTCGAGGCCCACATCGTCGTCGTCCTCGGCCTCGGGCGTCGGCGCGCGGACGTACGTGACCGCCACGGCGCGCGCCCGGGCGCGGGCGCTCACGCGCCCGCGCCCGGGCCGGGACCGCGCCCGGCTCCCGCGAGGTCTCCGGGCGCCCGCGCGTCCGCGCCGACGCGCGCGGCGAGCGCGAGCAGGTCGTCGACCCCGTAGGGCTTGCGGAGGACGCCCGCGAGGCCCGGGATCCGCTCGGCGGCCCGCTCGGCCGCGAAGCCCGTCGAGAGCACGATCGGGAGGTCGGGCCGGAGCTCCCGCAGGAGCACGGCGGTCTCCTCCCCGTCGAGACCGGGCATGAGGAGGTCGAGGAGCACGAAGGCGAGCCCGGCGCCACGCTCGCGCACGATGTCGACGGCCGCCCGCCCGTGCGGCGCCTCGACCACCTCCCAGCCGTCCGACTCCAGGGTGAGGCGCGCGACACGCCGCACGTACGGCTCATCGTCCACGACGAGCACGAGGCCCCGCGGACGCCCCCCCGCGGGCGCGCCGGCGGTGAGGCCCTCGCAGGGGTCCGCCGCCCGCACGCGCTCCGCCAGGGCCGGGAAGTACACGCGGAACCTCGAGCCCTTGCCTGCATCCGACCGGACCGACACCGCGCCGCGATGCCCGCGGACGATCCCCAGGACGGCCGCGAGGCCGAGCCCCCGCCCGGTCAGCTTCGTCGTGAAGAAGGGGTCGAAGATGCGCGCGCACGTCGTGGCATCCATGCCGCGGCCGGCGTCCGTGACGGTGACCGCGACGAACGTCTCGGCCTCGAGGACGCCAGGGAGATGGGTCGCCTCGGCCGCCACACGCTCGCGCGGGCAGGCCTCGACGGCCACGCGGACCTCGCCCCCGCCCTCGAGCGCCTCGGCCGCGTTCGTGACCAGGTTCATGAGGACCTGGCGGACCTGCGTCGGGTCGCCGAGGACCGCGGGCACGACGGGACCCGGCTCGAGCTGGAGCGCGACCCCCTTGCCGGCCGTCGCGCGGAGCAGGTGCAGGACGTCCGCCGCGAGCGCGCGGAGGTCGATCGGCTCCTGGGCGATCCGCCCGCGCCCGGCGTAGGCGAGGAGCTGCTGGGTGAGGTCGGAGGCCCGGCGCGCCGCGTGGCGCGCGCCCTCGAGCAGCTCGCGCGAGGTCTCGTCGGCGGTCCGCCGGGCCGCGAGCTCGACGTTCCCGAGGATGCCGGCGAGGAGGTTGTTGAAGTCGTGGGCGAGCCCTCCGGCGAGCAGCGCGAGGCCCTCGAGGCGCTGGGCCGCCTGGAGCCGCTCGTCGAGGGCCCGCCGGCGCGCCTCGGTCGCGCGCGCGTCGGTCACGTCCGAGACGAGCAGGAGCGCGACCGGGCCCCCGTGGACGTCCTGGGCGGGGACCACGCGGACCTGGTGCGTCCGACCGGCCGGCGAGCACGTCTCGTAGTCGACCGCCCGTCCGCCGGCGAGGGCCGCCGCGAGCGCCGCCTCGAGCGGCGGGCGCTCGGCCGGGCCGATCAGCTCGAAGCAGGGCCGGCCGACGGCCGCCTCGACCGACCAGCCCTCGCCGCCGCGGCTCGCCTCGAGCACGACCCCGGCCGGGTCGACCATCAGGACGAGGTCGGGCAGGTGCCGGAGGAGCGTGCGGTAGCGCTCGTCGGCGCGGCGCAGGGCCGCGACCGCGTCCCGCTCGGCGGTCACGTCGAGGAAGGTCACGACCGCGCCCAGGCGCGCCCCGCCCTCGGGGTCGTGCAGGGGGACGGCGCGGAACACGGCCCAGCGGACCTCGCCGGTCCGCTGCCGGACGCCCACGACGGCGGGGCCGTCCGGTCGCCCCGACGCGAGGCAGCGCGCGACCGGGTAGTCCTCGGCCGGGCACGGGCTCCCGTCCTCGTGGAACGTCTCGGCCGCGAAGTCCGTGATGTAGCGGCGGGTCAGGGCGTCGTAGTCGAGCCCCAGGAACCGCACCGCCTCGGCGTTGGCCGCGAGCACGGCGCCCTGGAGCGAGATGACCACGACGCCGCCGGGGACGGTCTCGAGGACGCGCGCCGCGAGCGCCTCGCTCGCCCGCGCGCCCCGCACGAGGACGGCCTCGTCCCGCGCGTGCTCGGCGGGCAGCGGCGAGGGCGCGGGGGCGCGGACGCCCAGCGCGGCGAGCTCGTCGCGGCGCAGGCCGAGCAGCAGCGCCTCGAGGCCGCCCAGCTCGCCCGGGAGGGCGCGCAGTCGGGGGCTCGGCTCCGGCTCCGGTGAGGACACGCCCGGGCACGGTACCCCGTCCATCGACCACGCGCCACGCGCTGCGGCTCAGCGCGCCTTCGGCTTGATCGAGATCTGGACCGCGGGCGCGCGGAGGCTGCGCGGGTCGACCGGGAACAGCGGGCGGTTCTTGTCGGCCCAGAGCGCCGCCTTCCGGTCGAGCGGCGACTTCACGTTGAACTTGTCCATCCGGATCATGTCGCCGAGCTCGATCACGAAGTCGGCGAGCGACCAGGCGGGCGACCACTGCTGGCTGTGGCACACGGCCTGCCCGCGGATGTTCGGGTGGAAGATCGGCGTCATCCAGGTCACGTCGGGCGGCTCGGACGGGTAGTGCGCGCCGAGCCGCAGCTCGAACTGGTGCAGCTCGTGCGTCACCGCGCTCTCGCCCTCGAGCCGGAGGCCCTTGAGCGCGACCGAGAAGCGGTACCAGGTGGGGGGCGCCCCCTTGTGCTCGAACGACACGAGCCCGGCGCGGCCCTGCACGAGCCGGGTCAGCTCCTCGAGGTCCTTCTGGAGGCGGACGCGCTTGCGCGGGCCCACCGTCAGGTCCGCCCGGCGACGAAGGTCGACGTGAGGAGCAGCACGTCGCCCGACTTCGTCCCGGCCGAGCCGAGCGAGTCGACCTCCTTGTATTCGCGCCCCGTCCGCTTGTTGGACAGCTCGTAGGCGACCTGGTTGCCGTCCGGGCCGGTCAGCGGCAGCCCGAGCTCCTTGACGAGCGCCGGGAGCAGCTCGGCTATGTTCGCGTCGTCCGGGAGCTCGACGTCGAACTCCTGGTTGGTGTCGGCCCGCACCAGGGTCACGGAGATCTGCGACATGCGCTAGCGCCCTCCAGCAGTGGGGAAGAAGTCGGGCAGGTCGCCCGTGAGCTCGAGCAGGATGTCCCCCTCGGCCTCGTCGACGCGCGCGCGGACGATGTGCAGGGGCGGCAGGCCGAGCTCGGCGAGCGTGCGCCCGCCGAGCCCCTCGGTCCCGTCGAGGCGCGACCGCAGGTCCGGGGTCATGACCTCGCCGCAGCCCTCGCAGCGGGCCTCGTCCTCCGACAGCGCGCCCGCGAGCCCGAGCGCGGGCCGCCGCCGGTCGCACGCCGCGCAGGCGAGCCCGACGATCACCTCGCGGTCGTCCTCGAGGCTCACGTGGGCGGCCGGGCCGAGCCGCTCGCGCGCGGCGGCGAGCAGGTCGTCGAGCGTCGACCGCGCGGCCGAGAGCGGGGTCTCCACGACCTCGCGCCCGGCGAGGCACTCGATCCAGCCGTGGGCGGGGCAGTCCTCGCTCACGTCGAGGCGGTAGTCGAAGAACACGTCGGTCAGCCCGTACAGCCCGAGCCGACGGCCGCGCGGCGCGGCGAGCCCGTGGAGCAGCCGCACGGCGATCTGCGTCTGGAGCCCGCCCGCGATCGCCGCGATCGTGGGCGCGGTCGGGACCTTGCCCAGGGCCACGTCCTTGCGCGAGAGCTTGAGGCACGACTGCCGCCGGCGAAACTCCTTGCGGTCGGCCTCCTTGAGCCTGCACTCGTAGCAGGGGCCGTCGGGCGGGTCGAACGTGTAGACGTCGCCGTTCAGGTGGTCGAGCCCGGCGTCGACGGACGGCTTGCCCATGCGGAACGCGTGGCGCGACAGGTAGACGCGCGCCGCGATGTTGTCGAGGCAGCCCAGCACGACGTCGGCCCGCCGGATCAGCCCGAGCCCGAGCGAGAACCGGAGGTCGCCCCGGATCGGGGTCGCCCGCACGTCCGGGTTCAGCTCGACCGCGCGCGCGCAGGCGACCTCGGCCTTGTGCCGGCCCACGTCGCCCTGCCGGAACAGCACCGAGCGGGTCAGGTTCGAGGTCTCGATCGAGTCCGTGTCGCACACGAACAGGTGCCCGGCCCCGAGGAGCGCCAGGTTCTTGACGGCCTCGTTGCCGAGCGCGCCCGCGCCCGCGACGACGACCACGGCGTCCGCGAGCCGCTCCTGGTCCCACCAAGAGATCAGGCGAAGCCGGTGGTAGCGGTCTTCGACCAGGTCCTCGCGCCGCAGCGTCAGCCGCCCGGGCGCGTCGCCCCCGTCGCGCGCGGGCGGGGCGGGGGCCGCCTCGACCTCGGGGCCGCGGACCCCGCGCAGCTTGATCTCGAACCCCGCCATGCAGGGTCGAGGTTACCAGCGAAGGCCCGGCCCGGCGACGCCGGCCCCGCGGGCCCGGCGGAGCCTGCCCCGGCCGCCGGCGCGCGGGCCCGTCGGCGCGTACGATCGCCCGCATGTGCGGCCGCTTCACGATCCGGACGCCCCTCGCCGCGCTCGCGGCGCGCTTCCTCTTCGACGACCTCGGCGAGGGGCTCGCGCCCGCGGCCGGCGACGCCCTCCGCGATGCCGACGGCGGGCTCCGGCCGCGCTGGAACGTCGCGCCGACGCAGCCGGTCCCGGTCCTGCGCGCGGGCCCGGCCGCGGGCGCGGACGGGCCCGCGCGCAGGCGGCTGGACCTGCTCCGCTGGGGCCTCGTCCCGTCGTGGGCGCGTGAACCCGGTGACCGGGCCGTGGGCGCGCGGCTGATCAACGCGCGCGGCGAGACGGCGCACGCGCGCCCGGCCTTCCGCGACGCGTTCGCGCGCCGGCGCTGCGCCGTCCTCGCCGACGGGTTCTACGAGTGGCGGCGCGACGGGCGCCGGCGCGAGCCGTTCCACTTCCGCCGGCCCGACGGCGGGCCGGTCGCGTTGGCCGGCCTGTGGGCCCGGTGGCGCCCGCCCGGCGCCGACGGCCCGCCGCTCGAGACGTGCGCGGTCGTCACGACGCACGCCAACGCGGTCGTGGCCGACATCCACGACCGCATGCCGGTGCTCCTCGACGACGACGGGCTCGCGCGCTGGCTCGACCCGGCCTTCGGGGAGGACCCCGCCCCGCTCCGCGCGCTCCTCGTCCCCTGCCCCTCGACCGACCTCGTGGCCGTCCCGGTCTCGAGCTGGGTCAACGACGTCCACCACGACGACCCGCGCTGCCTCGACCCCCCGGGCAGCGCGCCCCCGCCGCCGCCCGGTCCGCGCCCGCGCCGCGGAGGACGCCCTGCGCCGGCCCCGCCCGAGCAGCGCCTCCTGTTCCCGGACCTCTAGCCCGGCGCTCGCGCTCCGGCCGCCGACCGCTCAGCGCGGCTCGGCGCCGCGCTCGAGCGCTCGCTCGAGCGCCGGCGCGTGCGGCCCGAGGACGGGGTCGCGCGCGAGGTCGTAGCTCAGCTCCCCGAGCAACTCCTTCTTCGGGCCGAGCGTCGCGAGCAGCGAGCGGGCCTCCTCGAGCGCCCCGCGCGCCGTCGCGAGGCGGACGCGCGCGAACCCGATCAAGCCGTCCGGCGCGTGCTGCGACTCGAGCGACCCGGCCCAGCGAGCGCCCAGGTCGATCGCCCAGAGCCGCGCCGGCGCCTCGCGCGAGGCGCTCTCCAGCGCGTCCGCCGCCTCGAGGAGGTCCGCCGCGTCCGCGAGGGCGCCCGCCTCGACGAGCAGGTCGGCCGCGAACGCGGCGGCGCCGTGGCTGAAGGGCGCGAGGGTCGCGCCGGCCTGGGCGAGCGCGGCGGCCCGCTCGACCTCGTCCTCGGCCCGCACGGGGGGCAGGCCGCGCGCCGCCTCGCCGTCCCGGGCGCCGAGGCGCCCGCTGCGCGCGAAGAGCATGAGGGCGGCCGCGCTCGCCAGCTGAGCGGCCGGATCGTCGGGCGCCGCGGCGGCCGCCCTCTCCAGGTCCTCCAGCGGCCTCTCGCGCAGCGCCTGGCCCAGCCCTGCCGGGTGCCGCGCCATGAGGACGGACCGCGGGCTCTTCCACCCAGGCATCAGCAGGTAGCCGGCTACGGCCCGGCTGCTCGCCTCGACATCCTGCCGCTTGACGATCTGCGCGTGCGCGCTCCAGGCGTGGAACCGGTCGACCCTGGGGTAGCGCGCGAGCAGGCGCTCCGCCTCGAGGTCGAGCAGCCCCTGCAGCTCGTCGTAGGCCCGGTTCATGCCGCCTGCCCCGGCGTGCGCCAGCCTCGCACGGCCATCCAGGAGCTCCTCGAGGCCGCGCCTGAAGTCCGCGTCGCCTCCGTCGTGCCGATCGGCGAGCCGGAGCGCGAGGTCGAGCCCGACGGCGCGGTCGCGGAGACCCTCCAACCTGGCCGCGCGGAGGGCCTGCCAGGCCGCCGCCGGACGGCCCCGCTCCACCCGCAGGAGGGCGAGCGCGACGAGCTCGTCCGCGCCCGCGCGCTCGTCGGCCACCAGGGCCTCGAGGTCGGCCTCGACGAGCGCCGGCTCCAGCGCCCAGGCCAGGCACCACGCGACCCGAGCGCGCCGCAGGCGTGGCGCGCCCGCGTGCTCGCGGAGCGCGGCCTCGAACGGCGGCAGCGCCGCCGCCGGGGACGACCACCCAGCGGCGCGGGCTGCCCAGACCGTCGCCTCGAGCTCACGGGGGACCAGCGCGAGCACGCGCCCCGCGAGCCGGCGCAGGCGCTCGGCGGCCCGCGGGTCACGCGCAGCGAGCGCCGGCGCGGCGAGGCGTCGGACCTCGGTCAGGAGCCCGGCCGCGAGCGCGCTGGCCGGGACCGCCCGCCCCCGCGAGGGCGCAGGGAGCGGCCTGGGGCCCGGCCCCGACCCCTCGCCGCGCCCGCCCGCCACGCCTGGCACGACGGGGCCTCTCCCGACGCCGAGCTCCGCCGCGTGCGCCGCCAGGTCGGCCCCATCGGGATCGAAGGCCAAGCCCGCGGTGACCGCCGTCCGGGCGGCGGCCGCGTCGCCGCGCGCGCGCGCGACCCAGGCCGCGACGGCGTGGGCTCGCGCCGCGAGGCCGCGGGGCGCGCGCGCCGCCTCGGCGTCGGCCAGGGCGCCTCGAGCCGCGTCGAGCAGCGCTGCATCCGCGCCGCCCATGCTCCAGGCCAGGAACGCGGCGTCGAGGCGGTCGCTCGGGTCGCTGGACGTCGCGAGCAACGCGAGCGCGGTCCGCGAGCGGCCGAGCGCGAGCGCCCGCCGGGCCGCCGCCGCGCGCCACGCGTCCGAGCCCGGCTCGAGCGTCGTCGCCTCGGCCTCGTGGGATCGGGCTTGCCCGTGGAGACCGAGCGCGGCGAGCGCGTCGGCCCGCAGGGCGTGCCAGCGCGCGAGGCGCCGCGCCGACCGCGCGCGATCGAGGCGGTCCAGCGCGGCTCGCGCGGCCTCGCGCCCGCGCTCCTGGTGCGCCTCGCGCTCACCCCTGGCGAGCTCGAGGGCGGCGAGGTCCAGCGAGACCTCGGGGTCTTCCGGCGCGACCTCCGCCGCCGCCGCGAGGTCGGCCGCGGCCAGGTCGAGGGCCCCGGCCGCGAGGTGCGCGCGCCCGCGCAGCGCCAGCAGCGCGGTGGGCGCGTCGACCAGCGCGGCCGCCGCCTCGGCCGGGCGGTGCCCCGCGAGCAGGAGGCGCGCC
>JANJTH010000504.1 GCA_024711205.1 Planctomycetota bacterium
CCGGGCCGGCGGCCCCCCCCGCCCCGGCGGGGCGCCCGCCCCGCGGCCGGCGACGCCGAGCTTGCGGTAGACGGCGGCCAGGTGCGACTTCACGGTCTCGGCGCCCAGGCCGAGCGCCGCGGCGATCTCGCCGTTCGAGCGCCCCTCGATCGCGAGCGCCGCGACCTCGCGCTCCCGGGCCGTGAGCGGCGCCCGCGCGCCGGGCCCGGCGTCGGGCGGCGCCTCCCCCTCGAGCGCGGCGAGGGCGCGGGCCGCCCGGGCCTCCGGCGACTCCGGCTCGATCGCGAGCTCGACCTCGAGCAGCTCGGACGGGCCGACGATCGGCCGCACCGTGAGCCGGACCCGCCGTCCGTCCGCCGTCGTCGTCGTGCGCTCTCCGGGCGCGAGGGCGAGCGGGGTCTTCAGCCCCCCGAGCAGGCCCCGCGCCCCCTCCCCCGCGAGCACGACCTCGCCGGACGGGTCGAGGATCGCGACCCACGGGCCGTCCTGCCCCCGGACGCCCCGGGGCCCGGCGCGTCCGCCGTCCTCGGCGCTCGCCGCGCCGAGGTCCAGCGGCCCCTGGAGCGCGTCGAGGACCGCCGCGGCGAGCTCAAGCAGCCGGACCTGGCGCTGCTCGAGCGCGGGCCGGCCCAGCCAGAGGGTGACGGCCCGCGACCGCGCAGCGGCGTGGTGCCAGTCCAGGCTCGGGGTGGCGTCGCGCGGCGTCGCGCGGCCGTCCGCGTCGAGGAAGGCCTCCACGCGCGCCCCGGCGCCCGCCCGGCGCGCGAGCTCGTCGAGCAGGTGCGGGAGCCCGGCCGCGGCCGCCCGGCCCAGGGCCATGGCGTCCTCCGCGTCGGCCCCGGCCGCGCGAGGTCCCGGATCGACCTGCGCGCCCCTTCCCCGCCGGCCTCCCGCGTCGCCCTCGCCCGAGGCCCGCGCGGGCGAGGGCGGATCGCCCGCCTGGGCCTCCTCCGGGCGTTGCCCCCGCGGTCCACGGCCTGGGCCCGACGGGACGCCATCCGCCCACGTCCCGACGCGGTCCCCCTTCGTGCCGCCGACGCCGCCGTGCGTCGGCGCAGCCGGGTCTTCGCGCCCTGCGCTCGCGTCCGTCACGATCGCCCCCCCGCCGAGCTCGGCCGGAGCCACCTCGACCAAGGTGGTATGCCTCAACCACGGCTCAAGGACCAGACCCCAGATCGGGTGACGCCCATGGGCGCCACTTCGGAGAGCGGCTCGCCAAGGACTTGGAGCGCTCGCCGCGGCGCCTGCGCCTCCGTGTTCGAGCGGCGAGCGACCCGTCGAGGGACGCGCAGCCCGACCTGGCGATTCGCGGGGTGAGAGGCGCCCGCCCCGCGGCCCGCCGGCTCGGCCTCGACGTCCCCCGGCGGCCTCCGCGCGCGCTCCGAGGAGACTCTGCAACCCGCCACGGCGTGGCGGGTTGCGCGGATAACCCCGACAGGATTCGAACCTGCGACCTGCGGTTTAGGAAACCGCCGCTCTATCCAACTGAGCTACGGGGTCGAGCGAAGTGGAGGTTACCCGAGGCCGCGCGCGGGGTCGATCCCGGCGACCTCGCCGCCGGCCCGCCGCCGGTGCTCCGGGGCCAGGACGGGGCGACGGCCGGCGCCCTGTCGGCGCGGCGCGGCCCGGGGTCCGGGCGTGACGGCGGCGGCCTATGATCCGGGCGTCGCCGGCGCGGAGCTCGGCCGGCCGCCCCGTGGCGGCCGGGTGCGCTCCCCCGGGCGGGGAGGCTCCATGGCCGGGCGAGCTCCACTTCGTGCAGCCTGGGTGGGCGCGGCGCTCGCGCTCGCGTCGGGCGCGGCGCGAGCGCAGGCGCCTGACGGGGGGGCGTTCGTGCCCCGCGACCCGCAGCTCGACGCGCTGCTCGACGAGGCGGCCACGGCCGTGCGCCGGGGGCAGCCGGTGGACGCGGCGCGGAAGTACCTCGAGGTCGAGGCCGCGCTCGAGCGGCTGCGCGCGAAGACCCCGACCCTGCGCCACGTGACCGAGGTCGGCCCGGGCCTCGACCGCGGCGTGCGGGCGGTCGTGCGCGACGAGGTCGCGGCGCTCCCGGCCGACGCGCTGCGCGAGTACCGGCTGAGCGTCGACCCGCGCGCGCGGGAGGCCGTCGAGGCCGCGCGCGGGCTGGCCGGGGCCGAGGCGCTCGAGGCGCTCGCGGCGGCGGTGCGGCGTTACCCGCTCTCGGGCGCCGTCGACGGCGCGCTGCGGGAGCTCGCGGGGCGGGCCTTCGAGGCCGGCGACCCGGGGCGGGCCGCGCGCGCCTGGCTCGAGGTGGAGCGGCGGGCCGGCGACGAGGGCGCGGGGCGGCAGGCCGCCTGGCTGGCCCTCGTGGCCGCCGCGTACGCGGGCGACGCGGCGACGGCCGACGAGGCACACGGCGCGTTCGTCCGGCGGGGCGGCGACGCCACCCGGACGCGCGCGCTCGGCGAGCGGGCCACGAGCGCCGCCGCGCTCCGCGAGGAGGCGCGCGCCGGGGTCGGGCGCGCCGCGCGTCCCCCGGGGTTCGACCCGGGCGGCGTCGCGCGCTCGATCGCGCTCACCGACCCCGAGGTCCCGCTCGCCATGCTCGAGCGCCTCGGCGCCCCGCCCATGCACCAGGAGCCCGTGTGGGACGCGGCGCGCGGCCTCGTCGTCGTCGCGGACGCGCAGACCGTGCGCGCGATCCGCCTGGGCGACGACCCGACCGGCTGGGCGTTCTCGCTCCGCGCCCCCGACAGCGCGCCGTCGCGCGCCGAGGCCGCAGTGTGGCGCCCGGCGCTCGGCGGCGGCCGCGTGTTCGCGACGCTCCACCGCAACCGGCCGGCGATCGTGAGCCCGCCGGTCGAGGGCTCGCCCGAGCCCCCCGTCGAGCGGCTCGCCGACTGGCGCGTCGTCGCGCTCGACGCGGCCACGGGGGTGCTGGCCTGGGACGCGGCCAGCTTCCCCGCCTTCGACGAGGTCGCGCGGGGCGCCGAGTGGGTCAGCTCGCCGTCGCGCCACGAGGGCGGCGTCTACGTGACCGTCGTCGACCGCGCCGCCGACCTCCGCGTGAGCCTGGTCCGCCTCGACGAGGCGACGGGGCTGCTCTCCTGGCGCGTGCTCCTCGCCTCGCGCGCCGCGCACGACTTCCTCGGCCTCGCCACGCCGCCGCCGCCGCCCGCCGCCACGCCCGCCGGGCTCCTCGTCGTCGCGACCGGCGTGGGCGCCGTCGTGGCCGTGGAGGCCCCGACCGGCGAGGTGGCGTGGGTCCACCGCTACGCCGCCGTGCCCGCCGGCACCGAGCCGACCGCCGTGCTCGACGGGCGCCGCTTCCGCGCGACCTCGCCCGCGTGCGGGCACGGGGTGGTCGTCGTCGCGCCGACCGACGCCGTGGAGGTCCTCGCGCTCGACCCGCGGACCGGGGCCGGCCTGTGGGCTCACCCGCGCGGCGGCGCGCGGACCGTGGCCGAGGCCCCCGACGGGCGCGTCGTGCTCGTCGGCCGGCGCGCCGAGGTCCTCGAGCGCGCGACGGGCCGGCTCCTCGTGCAGGGGCCGCCGCTCGAGGCGCCGGCGCTCGGGCCGGCCGTGGTCGTCGGCGCGGACGTGCTCGCGCCGACGGCCACGGGCCTGGCGCGGGTCGGCCTCGACGACGGGGCCCCCAGGCCGGGGCTCCGCTGGGACGCGCCGCGCGAGGAGGCGGGGGCGCCGCTCGTCGTCGACGCCGAGCGGCTCGTCGTGGTCGGGGCGCGCCGCCTGTCCGTCGTGCGGACCTTCGCCCGCGAGCAGGCCGACCTGCGCGCGCGCCACGGCGACGGCCCGCGCGCCGACGTCGTGCTCGGGCTCGCGCGCGCCCGGCGGGGCGAGGGCGACGCGGCCCTGGCCCACCTCGAGCGCGCGGCCCGCTCCCAGGCCGTCGAGCAGGCCCTGCG
>JANJTH010000573.1 GCA_024711205.1 Planctomycetota bacterium
CGCGAGGTCCGCCGCGCGGCGGCGGACCTCGCGCGCCCGCCCCGTGACCTGCGCGGCCTGCGTCTCGAGCGTGCTCATGCCCCCTCCTGCGCCCGCGCGTCCCCGCCCGGCGTGGCCGGCGGCGGCGGCGTGAAGCCGACCTCGCCCTCGAAGCGCGCCGCGTCGGTCTCGCGGACCGCCCGGCGCGACGCGCCCGCCCACTTCGCCCCGCGGTCGCGGACCGCGTGCACGTCGGCCGTGAACAGGTCGGCCCCCGACAGGTCGGCCGCCTCGAGGTTCGCGTAGGCCAGGTCCGCGTAGTCGAGCCGCGCGCCCGTGAGCTTCGCGGCGGGCGCGTCGGCCCACGACCACACGGTCTGGCGCAGGTCGCACCCGCTGAAGTCGGCCAGCGGGGCCTTGACCTGCGGCAGGATCGCCCCGCGCAGGTCGGCCTTCACGAGCACGGCCTTGGCCAGGTTCGCCTCGGCGAAGCACGCGCTGCGGGCCGAGACCTCGGGCAGGAGCGCGCCCTCGAGGTCCGCCTGGAAGAAGATCGCCCGGTCGAGCTTGCTCCCCCGCAGGTCGGCGCCCTGGAGCTTCGACTTGATGAACGAGCTGTTCGTGAGGTCGGCGCCGCGCAGGTCGCGCCGCGAGAGGTCCGCGTCGAGGAACAGGCAGCGGCTCAGGTCCTGCCCCGCGAAGGGCAGGTGGTCGTAGTCGACCTCGCTCAGGTCGGCGTGGACCTCGGTCCGGTCGAACCGCGCGCCCGCGAGCTGGACCCGCGCGAGCCCCGACGCGAGGAACTTCGTCCGCGTCAGGTTCGCGCCCCGCAGGTCGGCCTCCTTGAGGCTCGCGATCGTGAGGTCCGCGCCCGTCAGGTCCGCGCCCTGGAGGTCGGCCTCGGTGAACTGCGCCATGGTCAGGTCGTGCCCGGCGAGGTCCAGGCCGGCCAGCTTGCCCTTCCCGGCGATCAGGCAGCGCAGGTTCGCGCCCTCGAGTCGGGCGCCCGTGAGGTCGACCCCGTCGGCGATCGCGAAGTGCAGGTTCGCGCCGCGCAGGTCGGCCCCCGCGAGGCGCGCGCCCATGAGCACGCACTCCGCGAACGAGACCCCGCGCAGGTCCCACCCCGCGAGGTCGAGGCCCGACAGGTCGCAGTGCTCGAAGGTGGCGCCCACGAGCGTACCCTGGTCGACGAGCGCCAGCGCGAGCGACGACTTGACGTACCGGGCCGGGAGCCGCGCCCCGCGCAGGTCCACGCCCACGAGCGCCGAGAACGAGACCGTGGCCCCGCTCAGGTCGGCCCCGCGCAGCGCCGCGCCCTTCGCGACCACCTTGTCGAGGACGGCGTCGCGCAGGTCGGCGCCCTCGAGGTCGGCGCCCGCGAGCACGCACGCCTCGAGCCGGGACCCGCGCAGCGAGGCCCCGCTCAGCCGCGCCCCGCCGAGCACGCACTCGGCGAGCGTGCGGCCCGACAGGTCGAGCCCGCGCAGGTCGGCGCCCTGGAGCACGAGCGTGCGCAGGTCGCCCGCGGGGAGGCGCGCGCCGCGCAGGTCGACGCCCGGGAGCACGCACTGGACGAGCGTGGCCCCGGTCAGGTCGACCCCGCGCAGGCAGGCCCCGTCGAGCACGACCTGCTCGAGCGTCGCCCCGCGCAGGTCCGCGCCCTCGAGGTTCGCGCGCAGGAGCGCCGACCTGCTCAGGCGCGCGCCGGCGAGCCGCGCGCGCGTCAGGTCGACCCCCGGCGCGGCGACCTGGAGGGTCGCCCCCTCGAGCACGGCGCCCGCGAGCCCGACGTCCGCGAGGACCGCGCCCTCGAGCGCGGCGCCCGTGAGGTCGGCGCCGGTCAGGTCGGAGGCGCGGAGGAGCGCGTCGCGCAGCGTGGCCTGGCGCAGCGACGCGCCGCGCAGGTCGCAGGCGAGGAGCGCGGCGCCCGAGAGGTCCTGCCCGTCGAGGCGCGCGCCCGGGAGCCGGCAGCGGTCGAGGCGGACCCCGGCCAGCGCGGCGCCCGCGAGGTCGGCCCCCTCGAGGTCGGCCGCCTGCGCGTAGGTGCCCCGGAGGTCGGCCCCGCCGAGGCGCGCCCGCGCGAGGTCGCAGCTCACGAGGGCCGCGCCGCCGAGGCGCGCCCCCCGCAGGTCGGCGCCGCCGAGCCGCACGGCGCGCAGCGCGGCCCCCGTGAGGTCGACGCCCCGGAGCGGGGCCCCGGCGAGGTCGAGGTCGTTCAGGACGGCGCCCGCGAGCGACGCGCCCTGGGCCGCGCGCTCGAGCACGTCCTCGCGGGTCAGGGCCCCGGCGCGGCCGCTCACGCCGGCACCTCGCCCTGCGCGCGGTCGAAGCGGGCCCGCGCGAGCGACGCCTCGAGGAAGTCGCACGAGGCGAGCGTCGCCTCGATGAACTTCGCGTCCCACAGGTTCGCGCCCGTGAGCTGCACGTCGAGCAGCTCGGCGCCCACCAGCTCCGCCTTGCCCAGGTCGGCGCGCACGAAGCGCACCCGGCGCAGCTTCGCCTTGCGGAGCACGACCTGCTTCATGCGCGCCGCGAAGAAGTTCGTGTCGGTCGCGCGCAGGTCCTGCATGAGCGCGTGGGACAGGTCCGCGTGCGCGAGGTCGCAGCCCTCGAGCAGGACGCCGAACCACGTCGAGCGCGGGGCCTCGAGCCGGCGCAGGTCGCAGCCGCGGAACTCGGCGTCGCCCGTGGCCGAGGCGCCGGGGGCCTTCGCGCCCACGAAGCGCGCCCGCGTCGCCTTGACGTCGCGCAGGCTCACGAGCTCGAGCACGGCCCCGCTCAGGTCGGCCTCGTCGAGCGTCGCCCCGGCCAGGGTCGTCTTGTGGAGCCGGATCCCGCGCAGGTCGGCGCCGGTCAGGTCGCACCCGGCGAGCCCCCCCAGGGTCGCGCGCGCCTCGCGCAGGTCGGCGCCGCGCAGGCGCGACCCGTCGAGGTGGCACATGTCGAAGCTCGCGCCGCGGAGCACGAGCCGCTCGCCCTTCACCTTGCCGAACGACGCCATGGCGAGGTCGGCCCCCGACAGGTCGGCCCCCGTCAGGTCCGCCTTGCTCAGGTCCGCCATCGCGAGCCGCGCGCCCGCGAGCCGCGCGCCCGACAGGTCGGCCTGGAGCGCGATCGCCTGCTCGAGGACCGCGCCCGCGAGGTCGGCGCCGGGCGCGCGCGCCTTGGGCAGGAGCGCCCCGGTCAGGTCGGCCCCCGGGAGCGCGGCCTGCGCGAGGCAGGCGCCGTCGAGCGACGCGCCGCGCAGGACGACGCCCTGGCCGCGCGCGCCCGTCAGGTCGGCCTTCGCGAGGTCGGCGTCGGACAGGTCGGCGCCGGTCAGGTCGGCGCCCGCGAGCCGCGCGCGCCCGAGCTTCGCGCCGCGCAGCGTCGCGCGCGACAGGTCCGCGCGCGACAGGTCCGCGTCCTCGAGGTCGGCGCCGGTCAGGTCGGCCCCCGCGAGCCGCGCGCCGACGAGGACCGAGCCCGTGAGCTTCGCGTCCGCGAAGCAGCGCCCGGCGAGGTCGAGGCCCGTCAGGTCGCGCCGCGAGAGGTCCTGGCCGGCGAGGTCGCGCGGGGGCTCGGGCGGCCAGGGGGCCCCCGAGACGCCGGCCACGAACGCGCCGAGCTGCTGCTCGAACGCGCGCAGCGGCGCGAGCGCGGCCGCCGAGACGCCCAGCCCGCCGAGCGCCGCGGCGGCCGCCCCGACCCCGCCGGACACGGCCTTCGCGTCGAGCCCCTTGGCGCGCGCGACCTGCTCGCCCGCGCGCTCGGACACGCGCCGCGCGAGCGCGAACACGCCGAGGAGCGGGTGGTCGCCCAGCTTCCGGCGCCAGTGGGCCTCGTCCTGCGCGAGCCCCGCCACGGCCTTGGCCGCGATCGCGCGCGGGTCGGGCGGGGGCGGGAGGGTGAGCCCCGCGAGCGGCGCGAGCGCGCGCCCGACCTCGGCGTCGAGCGCCCCGGGGACCTGCGCGAGCTGCGTCGCGGCCTCGCGGGCGCCGCCCATGATCGCGGGCGGCGCGCCCGGGCCGGCCTGCCGGGCCGCCGCGACGAGCTGCGCCTGGAGGGCCGCGAGCTGGACGGGCAGCGGCGGGGCGGGCGC
>JANJTH010000605.1 GCA_024711205.1 Planctomycetota bacterium
GCGCGGCGGCCCGCGCCGCGTGCGCGGCCGCGTAGTCCTCGAAGCGCGGGCGCCCCCCGCGCTCCGGCGCCCGCCCGCCGTCGGGCGGCAACGCGGGGTCGGGCCCCCCGTGGGCGTCGGTCAAGCGCCCTCAGCCCGCCATGACGGCCGGGCCGCCCGGGGGCAGGGCGAGCGGCGCCCCGGTCTTCGCGACGACCTCGTCGGCCGTCACGCCCGGCGCGACCTCGCGCAGGACGAGCCCGTCCGGCGTCACGTCGATCCAGGCCAGGTCCGTGCAGATGTGGTGCACGCAGCCGAGCCCCGTGAGCGGGAGCGTGCAGGCGTCGAGGATCTTGGGCGAGCCGTCCTTCTCGTTGACGTGCGTCATCGTCACGACGACGCGCCGCGCCCCCGCGACGAGGTCCATGGCGCCGCCCATGCCCTTGACCATCTTCCCGGGGATCTTCCAGTTGGCGAGGTTCCCCTGCCGGTCGACCTGGAGCGCGCCCAGGATCGACAGGTCGACGTGCCCGCCGCGGATCATGCCGAAGCTGTCCGCGCTCGAGAAGAAGCTCGCGCCCGGGAGCGCCGTGACCGTCTGCTTGCCCGCGTTGATCAGGTCCGCGTCGACCTCGGCCTCGGTCGGGAACGGGCCGATCCCGAGCAGGCCGTTCTCGCTCTGGAGCACGACCTCGATCCCGGGCGGGATGTAGTTGGCGACGAGCGTCGGGATCCCGATCCCCAGGTTCACGAAGTAGCCGTCGCGCAGCTCCTGCGCGACGCGCCGGGCGATCCGCTCGCGGCTCACGCGGCCCCCCCCGCGGCGCGCGTCGTCCGCTGCTCGATCCGCTTCTCCTGCCGGCACACGACCACGCGGTCGACGAAGATCCCGGGCGTGTGGACCGCGTCCGGCTCGAGGTCGCCGAGCTCCAAGAGCTCCTCGACCTCGGCGATCGTGACCTTGCCCGCCGTCGCCATCATGGGGTTGAAGTTGCGCGCCGTCTTGCGGAACACGAGGTTCCCCCAGCGGTCGGCCTTCCAGGCGCGCACGAACGCGAAGTCGCCCTGGATCGCGCGCTCGAGCAGGCACGGCTTCCCGTCGAACGTCCGCACCTCCTTGCCCTGGGCGACCTCGGTGCCCACGCCGGTCGGCGTGTAGAAGGCCGGGATCCCGGCCCCGCCGGCGCGGATCCGCTCGGCGAGCGTCCCCTGCGGCACGAGCTCGACCTCGAGCTCGCCCGACAGGCACTGGCGCTCGAACTCCTTGTTCTCGCCCACGTAGCTCGAGATCATCTTCGCGACCTGCCGCGTGCGCAGGAGCAGCCCGATCCCCCAGTCGTCGACGCCCGCGTTGTTCGAGACGCAGGTCAGGCCGCGCACGCCCTTGTCGCGGAGCGCGAGGATCAACTGCTCGGGGATCCCGCACAGGCCGAACCCGCCGAGCAGGATCGTGGCCCCGTCCCGGACGTCCGCGATCGCCTCGGCGGGCGACGCCACCACCTTGTTCAACCGACCCCCTCCCGGCCGCGCCGGCGCGCGACCTCGCCGCGGATGTACTCGACCATGCGCTCGATCGGGGCCTCGCCCGGGCGGAACAGCTCGCCCACGCCGAGCGCCTGGAGCGCGGCCTTGTCCTCGTCGGGGATGATCCCGCCGCCCGTCACGAGGACGTGCTCGCTCTGGTTCGCGCGCAGGAGCGACATGACGCGCGGGAACAGCGTCATGTGGGCGGCCGAGAGGACCGACAGCCCGATCACGTCGACGTCCTCCTGGATCGCCGCCTCGACGACCGACTCGGGCGTCTGGTGCAGCCCCGTGTAGATCACCTCCATCCCGGCCTCCTTGAGGGCGCGGGCGATGATCCGCACGCCGCGGTCGTGGCCGTCGAGGCCGCACTTCGCGACGAGGACCCGGATCTTGCGCTCGGCGTCGGGCACGGTGGCTCCTCCTCCTCGGCCGCTCAGCTCTCGAGCGCCATGACGCGGGCGACCCAGGCGCGCGCCCGCTCGAAGCCGACCGCCGGCAGCGCGAGCTTGCGCGCGAAGAACCCGGCGAGCGGGTTGCGCGCGTCGGCCGTCTCGGGCGAGAGCGTCGCGTAGTAGAGGAACGGCGCGACGGTCAGGTCGGCCGCGCACGGCGCGGCGCCGAACAGGAAGTCGTGCGCGCCGAGCGCCTCCTGGACGCGCCCGGCCACGTCGGCCGCGATCCGGTTCGCCTCGGCCGTGGCCGCCGGGTCGTCCTGGCCGGAGAAGAGCTGCTGGACGAGCGGGCCGACCATGCGCCCGAGCTCGGTGCGCGTCACGTTCTCCCAGGCCTCGATCGCGCGCTGGCGCGCGGGGTCGGCCGCGAACAGGCGCGGCTCGCCCTTCCAGTTCGCGTCGAGGTAGCGGACGATCGCGTAGGAGTCGTAGACGACGCGGTCGCCGTGGACGAGGACCGGCGTGAGCGGCTGGCCGGAGACCTCGACGACGGTGGCGCGGTCCATGGGGTCGATGACGACCGAGGTGTACGGGATCTTCTTGAGGGCCAGGGCGAGGCGGGCCTTCATGCTGTTGGGCGACGGGGGGAGCTGGTAAAGCGTGAGCGTGCCCATGCGGCGGCCTCCTGGCGGGCCGGTGTTCTACCAGGGCTCGCGCGCCCCGGGGCCGGCCGCCGGGGTCCGGCGCCGCGCGCGGTCCGGCCGCGGGCCCGCGGGCCCAGGGCTCGGAGGTCGCGGGCCGGCCGGCC
>JANJTH010000611.1 GCA_024711205.1 Planctomycetota bacterium
GGCGCGCCGGCCGGGGCCGCCCCCGCGGGCGGCTGAGCGCGCGTGGGGCGGGGCGACGAGGTGCTCCCGGCCCCGCCCGCGGGCTGGCTCGCGCTGCACGATGCCGCGGCGGGGGGCGACGTCCTGCGCGACGGCCCCCGCCGCCGCCGCACGCGGCTCGACCTGGGGGGCGGGCTCGTCGTCACCGCGAAGGAGTGGCGGGCGGGACCGCTCCGGGCCCTGGCCTGGCGGCTCGCCGCGGCCTTCGGGCGCGGCCCCGCGGCCCGGGCCCTCCGGTCGATCGCGCGCCTGCGCGCCGCGGGGCTCCCGGCGCCGGAGGCGCTCGCGGTCGCGGGCGCGGGGGGCGCTCGCGAGGTCCTGTTCACACGCTGGGTCGAGGGTCCGACGCTCGGCGAGGCGGTCGCGGCCGCGGCCGAGGCCGGGGACGTGGCCGGCCGCCGCGCGCTCGCGGTCCTCGCGGCGGACTTCGCGGCCCGGCTCCAGGCCGCCGGGCTCGCGGTCCGCGACCTCAAGCCGCCGAACCTCGTCGTCGTCACGGGTGGAGGCCAGGCGCCCGGCCTGGTGGCGGGCGCGTCCGGCGGCTGGTCCGGCGTCGACCTCGTGCTCGTCGACCTCGACGACGTCCGCGCGCGCGGCGCGGCCCGATACGCCGTCCGCAACCTGGCCGCCCTCGACGCCTACGCCCAGCGCGGGCCCGCGCCGCCGAGGGTGGGGGACCGGCTGGCCGCGCTCCGGGCCTGGTCCGTCCGCCTCGGGCGTGACCCGCGGGCCTGGCTTCGCCCCGTGCTCACGGCGAGCCGGGCCCGGCGTGCGAAGCGAGGCGGCTCCACGGCGAGCCTCCGCACAGCCGAGACGTAGGGCTCTGCCCCCGAGCTCCGAAGGAGCCCGGGGGTAGAGCCCTACGTCTCGGTCGGCTCGAAGAACCACCCGAGCGGCATGACCTGGGGCGGGAGGTCCTTGCGCCGCTCGGCCAGCGCCTTGCGCCAGGTGCCCGCCGCCTCGGGCCCGAGCCCGAGCACGCGGGGGAGGAGCGCGCGGGCGCGCGCCGCCTGCTCGAGGTAGGCGCGCTGGGCCCGCTCGAGGGCCTCGGGCGAGACGACGCGGCCGGGGTGCGCGCGGGCGAGCTCGTCCTCGAGCCAGTCGAGGCGCTGCTCCTGGTGGAGGAAGCGCGCGAGGGCCAGGGCGATGCTCGGGTGCTCGAGCGCGCAGAGCGCCTCGAACGTGCGCGCGTCGACCCCGTGCGTCCCGAGCGTCGTGCGCGGGACCGAAGGGGGCTCCTCGAGGACCGTCAGGGTCACGTTGCCGACCTCGATCCGGTCGCCGCGCGCGAGCAGCGCGCGCTCGACGCGCCCCCCGTTGACGAGCGTCCCGAAGCGGCTGCCCTCGTCGCGCAGGACGACCCGCTCGGGGAGCCGGTACAGGGTCGCGTGGTGCCGGGAGACGGACTGGTGGCTGAGCTGGACCCCGCACGACTCGCTGCGGCCGATCGTGATCACCGGGTCCGCGGGGAGCCAGGTCGTCGGGCTCCCGGGGAGGCCCTCGCCGAGCGCGAGGCCGACGCGCGAGACGGGGCCGTGCGCGCCCACCTGCGGGGGCAGCGCCCGGCGCTGCTCGTCCCACCAGGCGAGCCACGGCCCCAGGTCGAGCCCGTGCGCCTCGCCCGTGACGGCCTGGAGGCGCGCGAGCGCCCAGGCGCGCGCGTCGGCGCGCAGCCCGGCGACGCGGCGCGCCACCTCCTGGCTGGCCTCGTCGCCCACGAGCCCGCCCAGCGCCAGGTGGTCGGTCGGCGACATCGCCTGCGGGGCGGCGAGCCGCTCGAGGAGGAGCAGCGTCACGGCCGGGTCCCCGGCCCAGGCGAGCGCCTCGAGCGCGGGCTCGACGAGCCGCGCCGCGACGGTCGGGTGCTCGGCGCGCAGGCGCGTCGTCGCGGCGCCCGGGCGCGCGGCCCCGTCGTCGTGGAACTCGAGCTCGACCCGGCCGAGGCGCAGCGCGTCGCCGTCGCGCAGGACGACCTCGCGCGTCAGGCGCTGCTCGCCCACGAAGCTGCCGAACGTGCTCTGCGCGTCCTCGAGCACGAACCCGCGCGGCTCGCGGCGGAGCACGGCGTGGCGGGTCGAGACGGACGGGTGCCGCAGGACGACGTCGTTCTCGTCGCCGCGGCCGATCGTGAACGTCCGCCCGGGGAGCAGGACGTGGCGGCGCTTGACGTCGCCGCGCAGCTCGAGCAGGCGCGGGACGGGGACCTGCTCGCCGCGCAGCACGCGGTCGAGGTCCTGCGCCGCGGCCTCGGCCTCGCGGTAGCGGTGGCTCCGGTCGACCTGGAGGAGCTGCGAGATCACGTGCTCGAGGTCCTCCGACACCGCGGGGACGACGCGCCGCGGCGGCGTGTACTCGCCGGCGAGGATCTTGCGCGAGATCGCCTTGGCGTCCCGCCCGAGGAAGGGCGGCTCGCCGACGATCAGGTGGTAGAGGGTCGCGCCGAGCGCGAACAGGTCGCAGCGCTCGTCGACGACGTGGTTGCCCCACTGCTCGGGCGCCATGTAGTAGGGCGTCCCGAGGCGCATGCCGGGGCGCGTGATCCCGTCGTCCGTGCGCAGGTCCTTGGCGAGCCCGAAGTCGATCAGCTTCGCCGTGCCGTCGGGGCCGACCACGATGTTCGCCGGCTTCACGTCGCGATGGATGATCCCGCGCGCGTGGATGGCCGCGAGCCCGCGCGCGACGTCGCGCGCGACCCGCGCCCCCTCGGGCGGCGGGAGCGAGAACCGCTCGGCCAGCGCCACGTCGAGGCCTGCGCCCTCGACGAGCTCCATGACGATGTGCGGGCGGGCGCCGTCGTCGACGGCGAACACGCGCACGAGGTTCGGGTGCGGGTCGAGCCGGGCGAGCAGCTCGCCCTCGCGGCGGAAGCGGGCCCGGAGCGACGCGTTGCCCGCGAGCGAGGAGGCGAGGAACTTGAGCACGACCTGCTGGTCGTCGGCGCGCCGGCGCGCGAGGAACACCGCGCCCATGCCGCCCTGGCCGAGCTTGCGCTCGACCACGCAGCCCGAGTGCACGTCGCCGGGGCGCGGCTCGGGCCACTCGTCCTCGACGGCGTCCGCGCCGGCGTCGGAGCGGGTCGGGGCGGCGAGCGCCGCGAGCCGCTGCTCCGACGAGAGGAGCCCCTGGTCGACGAGGAACTCGTCGAAGGGCATGGAGAGCCCGGCCTCGGCCCACGCCGCGCGGGCCCGCTCGGCCACGCTCGTGCGGAGGTAGCCCAGGCGGACGATCTCGTCGCAGAAGGCCTCGGGCTCGGGCATCGCGCGGATTCTACGCCGGGGCGCCGCGCTGGAAAGCGCCGGCCGGAGGGGGCTCAAGGTCGGGCGGCGCGCGGCCGACAAGGGGGGTGACGGAGGACCCCACCATGCGCCAGGCCAAGCGTCCGATCGACCCGACCCACATGAGCCAGCTCTTCGCCCGCTTCGCCCGAGGGATCGTCCTGCAGATGCAGCCGGACGAGCTGCGGGCCTTCGTGACGGGCCACGACGAGGCCGAGGACCGGCCGGCCGCCCGCAAGGCCGCGTAGCCACCCGGAGGAGGAGCGCCATGTCCCGCCGCCTCGACCGCAGCGACCTCGACCTCGTCTCGCGCCGCACGACCCGCCGCGAGGCCCTCGGGGAGGCCCTGGACGAGGGCCTCCGCGGCCCGCGCCCCGGCCTGGCCCGCGGCGAGGGGCCGCCGAGCGGGGTCTGACCCACACGCCCTCTTCGTCCCTTCGGCGACGCGACGCGGCCCCGGCCGCGCGTCCCCCAAGCGACGCGGGAGGGCCGGGCCAGGCCGACCGACCGACCCGCGACCCGCGCCCCGTCCCCCTGGCCGCGCCGCCGGCGCCCCGGGGTGACGGGGCGCCGGCGCATCCGGGGACCCGCACCGGGCCGCCGGGTGGCGCGCGGGCGCGCGCTCGAGCGCCGCGGTCGACGCGCGCGCCGGGTTAGAGTCTGCCCATGGCACGGGTGCTGGTCGTCGAGGACGAGCAGGTCATGCAGTCGCTCCTCGACCGGGCGCTGCGCAAGTGGAAGCACGAGCCGGTGCTCGTGGGCGACGCGGAGGCGGCGCTCGCGGCGTTCCTCCCCGGGCGCTTCGACGTCGTGCTGACCGACATCCGCCTGCCGGGGCGCTCCGGGCTCGAGCTCCTCGACCTCCTCGTGGCGCAGGACCCCGAGACGCCCGTCGTCGTGATGACCGCCTTCGGGTCGATCGCGACCGCGGTCGACGCGGTGCGGCGCGGCGCGGCCGACTTCGTGACGAAGCCGGTCGACCTGGGCTTCCTCCAGCTCGCGCTCGAGCGGACGCTCGAGAAGCGGCGCGCGGGCGACGAGCTCGACCGCCTGCGGGCGCGGGCCGACGAGCGCGACCGCCTGTGCGGGCTCGTCGGCGGCAGCATCGCCATGCGCCAGGTCTACTCGCTGATCGACAAGGTCGCGCCCAAGCCGATCAACGTGCTCGTGCTCGGCGAGAGCGGGACGGGCAAGGAGCTGTGCGCGCGCGCGATCCACGAGCTCAGCCCGCGGGCCCAGGGCCGGTTCCAGCCCGTGAACTGCGCCGCGTTCGCCGAGGGGCTGCTCGAGAGCGAGCTGTTCGGCCACGAGAAGGGCTCGTTCACGGGCGCGGACCGGCGCAAGCTCGGCCACTTCGAGGTGGCCCAGGGCGGCACGCTGTTCCTCGACGAGGTGGGCGAGGCGCCGCCGTCGGTCCAGGCCAAGCTCCTCCGCGCGCTCCAGGAGCGGGAGATCGTGCGCGTGGGCGGCACCGACCCGGTCAAGGTCGACGTGCGCGTCGTCGCGGCGACGAACCGCGACCTCGAGGAGCTCGTCCGGGCCGGGGGGTTCCGCGAGGACCTCTACTACCGGCTCGCGTCGTTCCCGATCCGCCTCGCGCCGCTCCGCGAGCGGCCCGACGACGTCCCGCTCCTCGCCGAGCACCACCTCGAGGCCCTCGGCCACGCGGGCCGGGCGATCGGGGTCGGCGCCATGCGCGCCCTCACGGCGTTCCGCTGGCCCGGCAACGTGCGGCAGCTCCAGAACGCGGTCGCGTTCGCCGCCGTGCTCGCGGGCGACGGCCCGATCGAGCTCGAGCACCTGCCGCCGGAGGTCCGCGAGGGCCCCGCGGCGCGGCCGACCTCGGAGGCGCCCGCGGGCGCCGGGGAGGGCGCCGGGCTCGAGGCGCGCATGCTCGAGCTCCCGCTCCGCGAGGCGCGCGAGGCGTTCGAGCGGGTCTACCTGGAGCAGCTCCTCCGCCGCTGCCGGGGCAACGTCTCGGAGGCGGCCCGCCGGGCGGGCCTCGGCCGCCCGTCGCTCCATGAGAAGATCCACCGCCTCGGCCTCGACCCGGACGCGTTCCGGTCCTGAGGCCCGGGGGGCGTAGCCCAACGGCAGAGGCAGGGGCCTTAAAAGCCCTCGAGTGCGGGTTCGAGTCCCGCCGCCCCCAACGGCGCGCCCGGCCGGGTCAGCGCGCGCCGGGTCCGCCCCGGACGCGCTCGAGGCGGGTCACGTGCCTGGAGCGCACGGGGCCGCTCGACCCGGGGCCGGCCATGCGCGCCACGCCCACGCGTCGCTCCGTCCACTCGGCGCGCTCGACGGCGCCCTCGGTGAAGTAGGCGGCGCCCTCGATCGAGCGTCGCGCCGCGTTGGGCCCGTCCGACGCCCCGCTCCAGGTGATCTTGAACTTCTCGCCGATCGGGGAGACCTCGTAGCCGAGCTCGGGGTCGAGCCACTCCGCCCCCAGGAGCAGCTCGCCCTCCTCGAGCCGCGCGAGGCGCGACCACCGCGTCGCGGCGGCGCCGCGCCCCGGCGCTGCGGCCGGGAGGACGTGGAAGACGCGGTCGAGCCGCCGCCGGAGCTCGTCCCGGCTCCCGGTCATGAAGAAGCGCAGGAACTGCCGGAGCGGCTCGCCGGCCGTGGCCTCGAGCTCCCCGTGGATCCCCTCGAGGCCGGAGACCTCGCTGACCGCGCCCGTCGCCGCGTCGAGCAGGAAGGTGAACTCCTTCCCGCGCGCCGAGGCGAGCCGGCCGCCGTCCGGGGACGTGCGCGTGTCCTCGGCGACCTGGGCGAACTGCCCGAGCGGACCGGACATGTCGCTCTCCGTCGTCCAGGCCAGGGCCTCGATCGTCGCCGTCACGAGCAGGCGCCCCTCGGCCACCGCGTGGGCCCGCAGCACGAGGTCGAGCACCTGCTTCGACCGGACCTGGACGCCCATGAGCGGCATCTCGGCGTCGTGCGTCAGGCTGTACCGGCGCGCGGCGTCGGGCGGCCAGGCCCAGCGGAGGAGGTCGGGCGGCGCGGGCGCGGCGGGCTCCTGCGGGGGGGCGAGCGGCTCGACCGTCGGAGGCTGCGTCACCGCCGCGGTCTCGGCGCGCCCCGCCTCGCGGCCGGCGGCGTAGCCCAGGGCGGCGCCGAGGAGCGCGGCCGCCGCCGCGGCGACGACGGCCACGACGGAGGCGGCGCCGAGCCGGGACGGACCGACGGACTCGTGGGCGCCGGAGTCCGCCGCGGCGGTGAGGAACGCCTCGAGCGCGGCGGCGTGCTCGGCCGCCGTCCCGCGCCGCTCGCGGTCCTTGCGCATGGCGGTCACGCAGACCGCCTCGAGCGCGGGCGGGACGTCGGGGCGGAGCGAGCGGACGGGCGGCGGGTCGTCCGTGATCACGCGCGTCATGACCTCGACGCTCGTCGCGCCCTCGAAGGGTTGCCGACCGGTGAGCGCGACGTGGAGCAGCGCCCCGAAGGCGAACACGTCGCTCCAGGGCCCCACGGCGGCGCGCTCGCCCATGGCCTGCTCGGGCGCCATGAACGAAGGCGTGCCGACCACGTCCTGGCTGCGGGTCAGGCCGGCGGCGCCCTCGACCGCGGCGAGGCCGAAGTCGGTGAGGCGCGCGCCCCCCTCGGCGTCGAATAGGACGTTGGCGGGCTTGAGGTCGCGGTGCACGACGCCGGCCGCGTGGAGGTGCGCGAGGCCGCGCGCCACCTGGGCGCCGACCCGGGCGGCTTCGTCGAACGGCAGCGGGCCGCGGCGCAGGCGGTCCTCGAGGCTGCCGCCGGGCAGGTGATCCATGACGAGGTAAGGCCGCCCTTCCTCCTCGCCCAGCCGCCGGACGCGCGCGACGTTCGGGTGGTCGTCGACGCGGGCCTGCGCCTCGCCCTCGCGGCGGAACCGCGCGAGGAGGTTCTCGTCCGCCTCGCGGGGGACCGTCTTGAGCGCGAAGCGCCCGCTCGTCTCGGGGTCCTGGGCGAGGAACACGATGCCCATGCCGCCTCGTCCGAGGACGTCGACGAGGTCGAGGCCCCCCACGCGCGCGCCCGGTCGCCAGGGGTCGCGCTCGGCGCGCGGGAGGCGCGACGTCGGGTCGTCATCGCCGAGCGGGCCCAGGGGCGCGCTCGGGGGCGCGGCGTCGGCGGAGGCGGGCGGCGGCGCGGTCTGCGGCGGCGCCGCCCGCCCGACCCACGAGGCCAGGGCGGCCTCGCCGCTCTGCGCGCGCGCCACCCACCCCTCGCCGCTCTGCGAGCCCTGCGCCGCGCCGCCCCCCTGCTGGAGCGCGGTCAGCACGGCGAGCAGCTCCTCGCGCGGCACGACGCCCCGTCCGGCGAGCACCCGGGCCAGGGTCGGGCCGTCGCCGCCTCCGCCCCGCGCGCCCCGGGCCTCCTCGAGGAAGCCGCGGAGCGTCCCCACGTCGAGGCGTCCGCGCTGGTGGAGCGCCCGCGCGAGCTGCGTGTCGAGCCCGGCCTGATCGAGCGCGTCAGCGCCCAACGGGCCGGGCTCCGGGTGGCATCTCGCAGTCCCGGCGCAGGTCGATCGTGCCGCCCTGGACGTAGTAGATGACGCCGGTGTGGTTCGTCGCGAAGGCCCGATCGCCCGTCTTGCCCGGCTGGACCGGGTTCGCGACGGCCATCCACGTGTACTCCCGCTCGTCGCCCGGCGCGCACTCGAACGCGTAGCCGCTCTTGAGGCCCGAGGCGAGCAGCGGGTCGATCAGGCCCGTGGCGCCGAGCTCGTCGAGGTCCCCGTAGTCGAGGACCTTGTCGTCGTCCTTGTCCCCCTCGCGGAACAGGGCCTGGGCCGAGTTGAGCACCTTGAGGGAGCCGATCGCGACCGCCTCGTTGCCGTGCTTGCGGGCCTGGATCAGGTTCGGGATCGCGATGGCCGCGATGACCCCCACGACGCCGCACATGCCGAGCGCGAGGACCGCGACGACGATGAGCACGATCGACTTGCTCGAGCCGCCCTCCGCAGGGGGGCCCTCCCCGCCCCGCCGGGGACCGGCGAGCGACTCGCCGCACTGCGGGCACTGCTGCGCGCCCGCCGGGATCGACTCGGCGCAGTAGGGACACGGCTTGCTGCTCATGGCGACCTCCCCGACCGGCGCCCACGATAGTCGCCGCCGCGGGGGCCGACCACCCGGGGTCGCCCAAAACGGGGCCGGCGCCCCGGGCGGCCGCCCCGGGCGGGCG
>JANJTH010000642.1 GCA_024711205.1 Planctomycetota bacterium
CTCGGGCGGGAGCGCGACCGCCGCCCGGCCCGGCGGCCACGGGGGCCGGCTCGACCTCGCGCTCGAGGCGCTGCGCGACGACGCCGGGCGGGTCCTCCCGGGGCGGCTCCGGGTCTCCGGACGGCGCGCGGCGCCGCGCCCGCACCACGCGCCGGAGACCCCCTGGGAGCCGCTCGCGCCGCTCGAGCTCGACGCAGGGCCCGCGGGGCTCCTCGCGCTCGTGACCCGCGGGGGCGACGGCGGCCACGGGGGCGACGGCGGCCAGGGCGCGCGCGGGTCCGCGGGGTCCTCGGGCCGGGACGCGACGTGCTCCAGCTCCGGCGGGCGCGGCGGCGACGGCGGCCCCGGCGGCGCGGGCGGCCACGCCACGAGCGGGGCCGACGGCGGCGACGGCGGCGCGCTCACGATCCGCGTGCGCCCCGAGGACACGCACCTCCTCCTGCTCCTCGACCCCGACCCCGCGCCGGGCGCGGGGGGCCGGGCCGGGCGCAACGGCGCCGGGGGCGCCGGCGGGCCCGGCGGCGCAGGCGGGCGCAGCCACGCCTCGCACGGCACCGGGGACAACCGCTGCTCGGGGCGCTCCGGCGGGAGCAGCGGCAGCGCCGGTCGGGCCGGCCCGAGCGGCTCGGCCCCGGTCCACGCCGGGCGGCGCGGCGCCCGCGGCGAGCTCGCGTGGGTCGTCGGTGACGAGCGCTACGACGACCGCTACCGGCTGCGCCTCGAGGGCTTCCACTTCGCCGACGAGGACGGCGACGGCGTGTTCGAGCCGGGGGAGGTCGTCGCCGTCACGTCGCTCGCGCTCGCGAACGCGGGCGGCGTGCCCACGCCGCCGCCCGACCTGCACCCGACGGTGGTCCACCTGCCCGCGCGCGCCCACACGACGGCGCCCTCGGCGCCGCTCCGCCTGCCCGTGTCGCTCGCGGCGGGCGAGCGGACGACGCTCCCCGGCCCGCTCGAGTTCCGGATCGCCGACGTCGACACGGACCGCGTCGTCCACGCCGACCTGCGCTGGGGCGACGAGGGCACGATCGCGCCGCGGGCCTACCTCGCCCACGCGCGCCGGGAGCACCCCGAGCACGACCGCCCGGCGCGCTACCCGATCGGGTTCCCGGTCGCGCTCCGGCCGGTCCGCTTCGCGAGCGCGCTGGGGCCGGGTGAGACGCGGCGGGTCGTCCTCGAGGTCGAGAACGTGTCGAGGCGCCCGCTCGGGCTCGCCGTCGACGAGTGGCTCGCGGCGCGCGGGCAGGCGCCCGACCCGTCGCGCCGGCGCGCCGTCCGCCTGACGCTCGCCTTCGACGGCGAGGGCCTCGCGGCGCGGCACCTCGCCTGCACCGACGACGCCGGGCGCCCGCTCGACCTCGCGGCCGGGCCCTGGGGGTGGGACCTCCCCGCGCTCGGGCCGGGCGAGGTCGCGCGCCGCGAGGTCACGGTCGGCCTGCTCCCGGACGCCCCGCTCGCGACGGGCGGCGCGCTCGCGCTCACGCTCGAGCTCGGCCGTCGCGGCCAGGGCCCCGGGGGCGCCCCGGCGGACGGCGCGCCCCCGGGCGCGCTGCGCGCGGTCGAGCGCCGGCGGGTCCCGCTCCGCGTCGCGACGCGCTGGCGCGCGCCCGCGGCGCCGGGCCTCGTGCTCGTGACGAACGCGGCGGTCGACGAGCGCGAGCTCGCGGCCTGGCAGGCGCTCGCCGACCGGCTCGGGCTCGGGCTCGCCGTGTGGGACCTCTCCTACCACGGCTACCTGCCGCTCGCGGCGCCGCGCGCCGACCGGCTCGACGCGTCGCTCCGCGCGGCGGCGCGCGGGCACGCCGTGGTCGTGCTCGGCCACGCGTTCGAGAGCGCGCTCGCCGACGAGGAGGGCGCGCCCGTCCCCTGGCACGCCGGACGGTTCCTCGAGGCCGACGCGGTCGCGCGCGCCGCGAGCGCCGACGCGCCCGTCCTCGTCGTGTTCCCGCCCGCCACCCCGATCGGCGCCGCGGCGCGCGCGCGGGCCACGACGGAAGCCCGCGCCGCGCAGGGCGCGCACGGCCGACCGCTCGCGCGCGTGCTCGCGAACGCCGCCGGGGAGGAGGACGCGGCCGCCCTCGCCGCGCTCCTGCGCGACCTCCCGCCGCCGCGCGACCTGTTCGTCCCCGTCGGCGAGCCCGCGCGCCGGCGCGAGCACGCGGAGCCGGACGCGTTCCTCGCGGCGCTCGAGGCCGAGGACGCGCCCGCCCCGGTCGCCGACCAGGCCGCCGGAGGCGCCGCGCCCGGCGCAGACGGCGACCCCGGGGGGGCCCCGCCCGCCTGGCTCGACGAGGTCCACGACGTGTGGGTCGGCGGGTGGGGGCCGCTCGGGCGACCGCGCCGCTCGGCCGTCCGCCTGGCCGCGCGCGCGCTCGCGGGCGAGCTCGCCCGGCGCTACCCGACGCGGCGCTACGTGCTCGTCCCCCGCGGCGACCCGTCCGAGCGGGGCTCGGGGCTCGGGCGCACGTTCCGCCACGGGCGCGTGGAGGTCCGGCGCGGCGTCGACCTCGACCTGCCGGCCCTCCGGGTCGTCCTCCCCGCGCGCACGAGCGAGCGCGACCTCGCGGCCAGGCCCCAGCGGACCGACGGCCTCCCCGCGCCGTTCGTGCGCGGGCCGCGGCCGGCGAACGCGGGGGACGTCGACGGCGCGTGGGTGGCCGACCCAGCCGTCCTCGAGGCCGTCGTGCGGACGCTGCCGTTCCCCCGCAAGCTCGAGCTCCTGCGCGGCTTCCTCGCGGGCGCGCTGCCGCGCCCCCGCGCGGGCGAGGCCGCGGACGCGGAGCAGGCGCACGCCCGCGCGCTCGGGCACGCGCTCGAGGTCGCCCTGCTCGAGGACCTCGGGCGCGAGCTCGAGGCGTGGACGCTCTCGTCGTGGAGCGGGTCGTGGACGACGGCCGACTACCGGGTCGCCCTCGGCCGCCACGCGGCGCTCGCCGGGCTCCGGCTCGAGGGCCCGCTCGCGCTCCCGCCTGCGCCGACGCCCGCGCCGACGACGGCCGCCGCGGCCGGCG
>JANJTH010000697.1 GCA_024711205.1 Planctomycetota bacterium
GGCCGGCCCGGCGCCGAGCGCGTACTCCCGCGCGGCGGCGCCGGGCCGGCCCGCGGGGACCGGCTCCTGCGCGACCCCGACCGCCGGGCCGCCGGGGGCCGGCCCGACCTCGAGCGCGAGCGGGCCCGCGGCGGCGGCCGAGGCCTGGACCTGGACCGGGCCCGACGCCGCCGCCCCGCCCTCGCCCGCGCCCGGCCGCGCGATCGGCTGGTCGACCTCGCCGTGGCTCGACCACACGACGTCCCCGCGGCGCGCGACGAGGAGCTGCCCGGGGAGGAACGGCGCCCACACGGGCTCGCGCGAGAGCGGGCGCGTCGCGAACACGACCATGGTCCGCGTCGTGTCGCGCCCGTCGGGGAACGCGAGCCGGAGGTCGTCGGCGTCGAGCTCCGCCGTCTCGTGCGGCGGGCGGCGCCGGGCCCAGGCGAGCCCGTTGAAGCCGCCGCGGTCGTGGTAGGCGACCACGTCGCGCCCGTCGGAGAGGAGCAGGTTCAGCGTGCCCAGCGCGTTGAGCTCCGAGAGCCACGCGTGCAGCCGCGCCCACCCCAGGTCGGCCAGGCAGCGCGCGCGCACCTCGCGCACGCGCGCGAGCAGCCAGCAGAAGGCGCGCTCGCTGTCGGTCCGCCCGACCGGCGAGAACACCGGCTCGTCGCCCAGGCGGATCGCGTCGGCCCGCAGGTCGCCGTTGTGCGCGAGCAGCCAGTCGCGCCCGCCGTAGCTGCGGAGGAACGGGTGCGTGTCCTGCTGCGTGATCCGCTGGGCGGCGCCCCGCAGGTGGCAGACGAACGCCGTCGAGCGGAACCGCTTCCAGTCGCGCAGGACCTCCGTCATGGCGTTGTCGCCGATCGACGTCGGGTCCTTGACCAGCATGGCCGCGTGGTCCTCGCCCGGGTACCAGCCGAACCCCCAGCCGTAGGGGGCCTGCCCGCCCGGCCGGTGCACGGCCTTGAGCTCGATCGAGGGCGAGCTCACGCAGTCGAACGAGAGCCCCAGGAGCTGGCTCACGCCGGCGCGACCTCCCCCGCGGCCTGCGGCACCGGCGGGTCGAAGAAGTCGGCCTGGACGGCCAGGCACGCCGCGGCCGTCGCGTCGATCACGCGCGTCAGCTCCTCGTGGAGCCCGGCCTCGAGCACCTCGTCGATCGTGCGCCCGCGCAGGCTCGCGAGCAGCGCCTCGAGCGCCCCGCCCGAGGCCGCGCCGATCTCCCCCGCCGCGCCCGGCTCCTCGCCCGCGGGCGCCCGCACGCGCCGGTGGAAGTTCCAGGCCCGGTCGAGCGCGTGGAGCACCGAGCGCGGGAAGCGCTCCTCGAGCAGGAGGAAGCCCGCGACCGCGGCGCCGGTCATGGCCGACCGGTGCCGCTTGAGGAACGCCTCGCTCGCCGAGCAGGAGCGGAGCAGCGCCAGCCACTGCGCCGACTCGACCGCCGTCTCGGCGCCCGGGCGCGTCGGGCCGAGCAGGTGGAACTTCACGTCGAGGAGGCGCGCCGTCTGCCCGGCGCGCTCGAGCAGCATGCCGAGCCGCATGAAGTCGAACGGCGTCTCGTGGAGCATGGTCGCCTGGCTGATCCCGTGGAAGGCGTGGCAGCGCGTCTTGACCCGCTCGTAGAAGGCGTGCCGGTCCCGCTCCCACAGCCGCTCGCCCTTGCCCTCCGACAGCCACAGCCAGAACTCGTTGAGCGCCTCCCACATCTCGAGGTTGATCGTCTCGCGGATCGTGCGCGCGTTCTCGCGCGCCCAGCGGAGCGAGCTCGCGATCGAGACCGGGTTGCGCTCGTCCCACACGAGGTAGCGCTGCACGACCTCCCGGTCCGCCGCGGCGTCCGGCCCGAACAGCGCCGCGAACCGCTCGCGCTCGCCCGTGACGATCACCTGCGGGTGCCAGCGGTCGTAGACCGGCACGCGCGCGTCGAGCACGAGCGAGAGGTTCGCGTCGAGCATGCGCGCGGTGCTCTCGACGCGCTCCATGTAGCGGTGCAGCCAGAAGCAGGCCTCGGCCACGCGCGAGATCACGCGAGCGCCCCCCGCTCGGCGCTGCCCTGGGGGTCGACGACCCAGGTGTCCTTGCTCCCCCCGCCCTGGCTCGAGTTCACGACGTAGCTCCCCTCGCGGAGCGCCACGCGCGACAGCCCGCCGGGGAGCACCCACGCGCCGTCGCGGCCGCGCACGACGAAGGGGCGGAGGTCGACGCGCCGCGGCGCCACGCCGGACGCCGTCCAGGTCGGGCAGCACGACAGCTCGACCAGCGGCTGGGCGATGAACTTGCGCGGGGTGGCCCGGACCTTCTCGGCGAACGCCTCCCGCTCCTCGCGCGACGCCTTGGGGCCCATGAGCATGCCGTAGCCGCCCGACTCGTCGACGCTCTTGACCACGAGCTCGTCCATGTGGGCGAGCACGTGCTCGAGGTCGGCCGGGCGCGTGCAGGAGAACGTCGGCACCTGCTCGAGGAGCGGGTCCTCGCCCAGGTAGAAGCGGATCATGTCGGGCACGAACGGGTAGATCGCCTTGTCGTCGGCGACCCCGTTGCCGAGCGCGTTCGCGAGCGTGACGTTCCCCGCCTCGGCGGCGCGCACGACCCCCGGGACGCCGAGCAGGCTGTCGGGGCGGAACGCGCGCGGGTCCATGAACGCGTCGTCGAGCCGCCGGTAGATCACGTCGACCCGCCGCGGCCCGCGCGTCGTCTTGACCCACACGACGTCGTCGTGCACGTAGAGGTCCTGGCCCTGCACGAGGTCGACGCCCATGCGCCGGGCCAGGAAGCTGTGCTCGAAGTAGGCCGAGTTGTAGGGCCCCGGCGTGAGGACGACCACGCGCGGGGTCGCCGCGGCGCAGGCGGGGGGCGCGACCGACGCGAGCGCGTCGCGCAGGCGCACGGGGTACTCGTCGACGGGCGCGACCGCGGCCTCGGCGAACACGCCCGGGAGCGCGCGCTTGAGCACGCTCCGGTTCTCGAGCACGTAGCTGACGCCGGACGGCGTGCGGATGTTGTCCTCGAGCACGACGAACGCCCCGTCGGGGCGGCGGATCAGGTCGATCCCGGCCACGTGGACGTGGACCCCGCCCGGCGGGCGCAGGCCGCGCGCGCGCGGCAGGTAGCCCTGCGAGCCGAGCACGAGGTCGCGCGGGACGACCCCCTCGTCGAGGATCCGCTGCGGGCCGTAGACGTCCGCGAGGAACAGGTCGAGCGCGGCCGTGCGCTGGACGAGCCCGCGCTCGACCGGGGCCCAGTCGACGGCCGAGACGACGCGCGGGATCAGGTCGAACGGGAAGATCTTCTCGACGCCGCGCGCGTCGGAGTAGACCGAGAACGTCACGCCGCCGCGGCGGAACGCGACGTCGGCGAGGCGCTGGCGCGTGCGCAGCTCGGGCTCGCCCAGCTCGTCGAGCCGGCGCACGAGCGCGGCCGCCTCGGGCCGCGGGCGCCCCGGCGCCTCGAACAGCTCGTCCCAGGCGCCAGGGTGCGGCGCGTAGCCGGCGAACAGGGGCGCCCCGCCGCGCCCGCCGGCGTCCGGGGCGCGCCGCGCGCGCTGCTTCACTGGGGCCTCCCGCGCACGCGCACCCGCCTCCTCGCGGCAAGGCCCTCGAGCGCGGCGCGCGCGCGGTCGACGTCCGCGGCGTCGCCAGGGCTCGCTCCGCCTGCCGAGCCTCTATCATAGCCCCCGTCCCCTGGCCGTCAGCGACGGGCGCGTGCGCGTCGGCCCCGCGCAGCGCTGCGCGGGCCGGGCGCGCGCCTCCGGGCGCGTCGGTCCCCCCCTCGAGGTCGAACGCCCATGCGCATCCGCGTCCGCCACGAGACCCGCTACGGGTACGACCGCCCCGCGGCCCTCGGCCCCCACGTCGTCCGCCTGCGCCCGGCGCCGCACACGCGCGCGCGGGTGCTCTCCTACTCGCTCCAGGTCAGCCCGGCCCGCGCCGCCGTGCGCTGGCAGGAGGACCCCTGGGCCAACCGGATCGCGCGCCTGACCTTCCCGGTCGGCGCCGAGACGACGGAGCTGGCGCTCACGGTCGAGCTCGCGCTCGAGGTCCGCCCGGTCAACCCGTTCGACTTCTTCGTGGACGACCGCTGCAAGGAGCTGCCGTTCCGCTACCCCGACGGGCTCGAGCACGAGCTGGCCCCGTTCCTCGGCGTGCCCGACGCCGGCCCGCGCCTGCGCGCGTTCGTGGCCGACCTGCCCGCGGGCGGCCCCTTCACGCCGTGGCTCGTCGAGCTGAACCGGCGCGTCGCGGCCGAGGTCGCCTACGTGATCCGGAACGAGCCCGGGATCCAGACGCCGGAGGAGACGCTCGAGCTCCGGCGCGGGAGCTGCCGCGACAGCGCGCTCCTGCTCGTCCACGCGCTCCGCGCGCGCGGGCTCGCGGCGCGCTTCGTCTCGGGCTACCTGGTCCAGCTCGCCGACGAGGGCGCGATCCCCGACCTGCCCCGGGGCATGCTCCAGGACGTCGTCGACCTGCACGCCTGGGCCGAGGTCTACGTGCCGGGCGGCGGCTGGATCGGCCTCGACGGGACGAGCGGGCTCCTGTGCGGCGAGGGCCACGTGCCGCTCTGCACGGCGGTCCACCCGGAGCTCGCGGCCCCGGTCAGCGGGACGGCGAGCGCGCCGGCCTCGCGCTTCGAGTTCGCGCTCGAGGTCGTGCGCCTCGGCCACGAGCCGCGCCCGCGCCGCCCCTACACCGACGACCAGTGGGCGGCCCTGCGCGCGACCGGGCGCGCCGTCGACGCGCGGCTCGCGGCGCAGGGGCTCGCGCTGACCATGGGCGGCGAGCCGACCTGGACCTCGCGCGAGCAGCCGCGCCTGCCCGAGTGGAACCTCGAGGCGCTCGGCCCCTCGAAGTGGGCGCAGGGGCTGCGGCTCGCGCACGAGCTGCGCCGGCGCCTGCCCGCGGGCGCGCTCGTGCTCCAGCAGCAGGGCAAGCACTACCCGGGCGAGAGCCTGCCGCGCTGGGCGCTCCGCTTCCTGTGGCGGCCCGACGGCGTGCCCGTGTGGCGCGACCCGGCCCGGCTCGACCTGCGCGCGCCGGAGGCCGACGGGGCGCGGGGGGAGCCCGCGCGCGAGGTGGAGCCGCCCGCCCGGGCGGCGGCCGAGGCGGCACGCCAGGCGCGGCGCGCC
>JANJTH010000705.1 GCA_024711205.1 Planctomycetota bacterium
GCCCCGCCGCGCAGGCGGCCCCCGCCGCGCCTGCGGTCACCGATCGCCCCGGCGGCCCGGGCGGCGCGGGCCCGCGGTGAGCGGGCTCGGCGCGACGCACTGGACGCTCGTCGAGGCCGCGCAGCGGGGCGACGCGGCCGCGCTGCGCGCGCTCTGCGCGACCTACCGCCCGGCCGTGCTCGCCTGGCTCGAGCGGCGCGGCGTCGGCCCGGACGCCGAGGACCTGGCGCAGGAGGCGCTCGTGCGCCTGCTCGAGGCCGCGCTCGCGCGGGCCGACCGCGAGCGCGGGCGGTTCCGCGGGCTCGTGTTCGCCGTCGCGCGGCACGCGCTCCTCCGCCATCGCGAGCGCGAGGCCGCGCAGAAGCGCGGGGGCGGGCGGGTCGAGGTCCGCGGCGACCGCGACCCGCCCGCGGCGCCCGAGGAGCCCGACGACGACTTCGACCGCGAGTGGCTCGCCGTGCTCGTCGAGGGCGCGCTCGCGCGCCTCGCCCGCGAGCACCCGCCGTGGTTCGAGGCGCTCCGGCGGTTCGCCGTGCTCGGGCAGCCGCAGGCCGAGGTCGCGGCCGCGCTCGCGACGACGACGGGCGCCGTGAAGAAGCAGGTCCTGCGCGCCCGCCGCCGGCTGGGCGAGTACCTCCGCGAGGCGGTCTGGCAGTACAGCCGCTCGCGCGGCGACTACGAGGTCGAGCTGCGCGCGCTCGCCCGGCTCCTCGGCCCGCTCGACGCCCCGGCGTGAGCGCGCGCCGGGCGGCTGCTATCGTCGCGCGCGCGAGGCCCCGCCATGTCCGCTCCGCCCGACCCCGCGCCCGACCCCACGCCCGACCCCGCGCGGGTCGAGGGCTCGACCCCGGACGCAGGCGCCGCGCCGCCCTCCGGGGGCCCCTGGCGCCGCCGGCTCGCGCGCGCCGCGGCGGTCGTGGTCGTGCTGCCGGTGCTCCTGATCGTCGTCGCGCAGGTACGGCTCCGGCACGTGCCCTGGACCGTGCCCGAGGACCAGCGCCCGCCCGCGCTCGCGACGGGCGCGTTCACGCCCGGGCCGGGGGCCGCGCTGCGCCTGCGCTACCTGGGGATCTCGGGCTACGAGCTGACCGACGGGACGACGACGCTCCTGCTCGACCCGCAGCCGACGCGCCCGAGCGGGCTCGCGCTCCTCCTCCCGATCGACGCCGACCCGGCCCTGGCCGAGCGCTGGTGCCCGCGGGCCGACTTCGTGCTCGTGAACCACACGCACCACGACCACGGCATGGACGCCGGCGTGATCGCGCGCCGGACGGGCGCGACGGTCGTGGGCACGCAGTCGACGCTCAACCTCGCGCGCTCGCGCGGGGTCGCGCCGGACAAGCTGCTCCTGGCGCGCCCCGGCGAGCCCATGCGGCTGGGCACGTTCGACGTCGACGTGTGCTCGTCGCGCCACACGGACATCGTCGTCTCGAACCCCATGTCGGGCGTCGTCGCGCCGGACGCGGGGCGGCTGTTCTTCTGGCAGTACTCGCAGGACGGCTGCCTGGGCTTCCGGCTGCGGAGCAACGGCGCGAGCGTGTGGTTCCACCCGACGAGCACGTGGGCCCCGGGCGAGCTCATGGGGCTCCCCGCCGCGACCCTGATCCTGGGGATCAACGGCGAGCCGATGTACGGCGAGAAGGTGCGCGGGATCCTGGCCGAGTGTCGCCCGCGCCGGGTCCTCCCCACGCACTACGACAACTTCCTCCAGCCGATCGAGAAGGGCCTCGCGCTCATGCCCGGCCTCGACTACGAGGCCGCCCGGCAGGCCGTCCGCGAGGCCGCCCCCGACGCCGCCTGGTGGGCCCTCGACTACGACTGGTCGGTCGACCTCCCGCCCGACTGACCGTCGCCCCCCCGGGCGCCCTCGGCCTCGAGCCGCGCCGCCTCGGCCAGCGCGCGTCGGCGCCAGGCCGCGTGCGCCCGCACGGACAGCCCGAGCCCGAGGAGCGGCCCCGCCGCGGCCACGCCGAGCACCCACGGGCGCCCCTGCGTGGGCGGGACCCCCGCCGTCGGCAGCACCGCGCCGAGCCCGAAGCTCGCCACGAACCCGAGCACGAGCCCGAACGCCGTCGCGCCGGCGAACCCCGGCAGCGCCTCCGCCCACGCGGCCCGCGCCCGCAGCGCCTCCGGCCCCAGCCCAGTCAGCTCCTCTGCCCCGCCCCCGGCCGTCACGAGCTCACCCCGCCACCTCGCGGGGCCTGGCCCCTCCGCGTCCCCAGCCCCGCGCTCCTCACAGAAAGTAGTCGTGCCGCTCCTCGCCGGGGGCGAGCGCGTCGAGCTTCTCGGGGTGCTCGATCAGGTCCTCCACGAACCAGTTCACGTGGTTGTAGAGGCAGGTGACCTCCTTGCACTCGTCGCGCGCGTCGAAGCGCTCGATCAGGCGCAGCGTGCTCCGCTGCGTCTCGGCGGTCGCCTCGGCGGTCGCGTAGGTGTGCTTCTCGCCGATCAGCGCCTGCGGGACGTGCCGGTAGACCGGGCAGTTGTAGAGCCCGAGCGGCGAGAGCACCTGCCGGAAGTACTGCATGTGGCAGTGGCGCGGCTGGTCCGTGTAGTTCCGGTAGGTCCCGTTCTCGAGCACCTTGAGGTTCGTGCTCTCGATCACGCGGAACCCGTCGCCCGCGAGCTTCTTCGCCTCCTCGATCCGCCCGCGGATCTCGGCCATGACGGGGTCGAGCCGCTGCTCCTCCTGCGTGAGCCCGACGATCTCCGCGTTGTTGCGCTCGGCGCGGGTCAGGAACGGCTTGAAGCTGATGTAGTCGAAGCGCGCCTTCTTGGCCCGCTCGGCCGCGAGCACGATCTCGTGCACGTTGTCGACGATCTTGGCGTCGTTCGCCTCGCAGTCCTTCCAGACGATGATGTACGAGAAGCCGATCGGGAACGCCGGGTTCTTGTCCTTGACCGGGCCGATCCCCTCGCAGATCCAGTCGAGGGTGATGTGCTTCTTGCGCGGCTTGTGCATGGCCACGAACGTCTCGTTCGTGCCCGAGTCGAGCGAGAGCCGCACCCAGTCCTGGGGCCCGAGCGCGTCGGCGACCGCGAGGATCTTGTCCATGCCCGAGCCGTTCGTGACCACGCCGAGCTGGAGCCCGAGCCCCTTCATGTGGCGCATGACGTCCTCGAACCCGGGGTAGACGGTCGGCTCGCCGCCGCCGATCACGATCACGCTCTTGAGCCCGCGCGCGGCCATCTCGCTCAGCGAGTCCTTGAGCCGGTCGTGGTCGTAGCGGATCCCGGTGTTCAGGATGTCCATGTCGACGCAGTGGTCGCAGCGGTAGTTGCAGGCCGTCGTCACGTCGAGGTTGATCGAGAGCGGCGCGTGCCCGGGCGCCCGCGCGAGCGCGGCGTCGAGCGTCTCGCCCTCGGCCCGGGCCTTGCGCCAGGCGGCCGACCAGCGCACGTAGTCGCGCAGGTGGCCGATCACGGACGGCTGGCGGAGCTTCGCCGCGAAGTCGTGGATCGGCGACAGCTCGACCTGCTTGGCGCGGGCTTCGCGCTCGGCGGCCTCGCCGCCCGGCGCTCCGGCCTGGGTCGTCGTCGTGGGCAGCGGGGTGGCGGTCCTCTCGCTCATGCGGCGGCTCCTCGCCCCACGGCCGCGACGAGCGCGTGGAGCTGGGTCATGCCCCGGACGAGGCCCGCCGGGTCGGGCGGGGCCCCTCCCTGCGCCAGGCGCACGAAGGCCTCGACCGAGGCCGTCAGGGGGTCGGGGACGGGGACGGCGCGCGCGCCGTCCTCGAAGGTCTGGGCGTAGTCCGCGGGGCGGATCCGGCGCTCGGCCGCCCGCCCGTCGAGCGCGTAGCCGGCCGGGCGCGGCGGGCGCGGCCAGCGCCGCAGCACGAACCGCGCGTCCGTCTCGCCCCCCGCGTGGACCCACGCGCACGCGAGGTCGAGCCCGGGGCGGGCCGCGGTCGGGGCGTCCTCCGGGCCGGGCTCGACGTCGGGGGCGCGCAGGTCGCCCACGAGCTCGACGCGCACGCGCTCGAGCCGGCCCGGCCCGCACAGGGCCTCGAGCATGCTCAGGAAGTGCGAGGCCGAGTCCTGGACCATGGCCACGGGGTCGCGCGCGGTCGGGCCCATGTGCATGACGAAGGTCCGGGGCGGGCCCGCGCGCGCGCCCGGGTGGAGCGCGTCGAACGCGGGCAGCGTGAACGGCCACTGGGCGTTCACGCACACGACGCGCCCCGCCTCGGCCGCGCGCGCGGCGAGCCGCCCCGTGACCTCGGCGACGCGCGCGGCGCCGGCCGGGCCGAGGTCGAGGTCGGGCGCCCACCAGAGCGGCTTCTCGCAGAGCACGTGGCGGCGCGCCTCGAGCGCGAGCTCGAGCGCGGGCAGGTGGTGCTCGGACGGCGAGGCGATCGCGACCGCGTCGACCTCGCCCACGACCTGCGCCAGGTCGGTCACCGGCGCGGGGGCGACCCCGTAGGCCGCGCGCAGGTGGTCGGCCGCCTCGCGGGCCGAGGCCGGCGTCGTGCCGACGACGGCCGCGACCTCGCAGCCCGCGCGCGCCAGGTCGCGGGCCATGAACTCCCCCGTCCCCTGCCGGCGCCGCCGCGCGCCTATGACCGCCACGCGGAGCGGGCGCGTCACGCCCGGCCTCCGCGCGCGGGGGCGCGCCGTGACGGCGGCGTGCGCGCTGGCGGTCGCCGCGACGGCGGCCTCCGCGCCGGCGCGGAGGCCGACGGCGTGGGCGGGCCGGCGGCGCGGCGCGCG
>JANJTH010000728.1 GCA_024711205.1 Planctomycetota bacterium
GATGGTGCCCGCGGTGACGGGCACGGCGAGGCAGTCCCAGTCGCCGGGGTACTCGAAGGTGCCCGAGAGCGAGGCGCCCGGGCTCGTCGCCGGCGTCAGCGTCGCGGCGCCAGCGCGCCCGTCGGCGTGGTCGTCGGTGCCGAGGTCCGTGACGCGCAGGGTCCAGGCGCCGATGGCGCTCGACGAGAAGAGGCGCGTGCAGAAGGTGAGCGTCTCGGTGTTCGCGGCCTCGAAGACATGGCTCTCGGTGTCCGTCGTGGCGATGAGCGTGCCCGTGGGGGTCAGCACGTTGACGTACACGTCCGACGTGCCGGTCTCCTCGAGGCGGTAGATGGTGCCCGCGGTGACGGGCACGGCGAGGCAGTCCCAGTCGCCGGGGTACTCGAAGGTGCCCGAGAGCGAGGCGCCGGGGCTCGTCGCTGGCGCCAGCGTGGCGGCGCCGGTGCGCCCGTCGGCGTAGTCGTCGGTGCCGAGGGCCGTGACCCGCAGGGTCCAGGCGCCCGTGGCGCTCGACGAGTAGAGCCGCGTGCAGAAGGTGAGCGTCCCGCCCGGAGAGCCAGCGGTCGAGCGCCGTCGCGGCGCCGCGCAGGCCCGGGAGCCCGGCCCAGGCGCCCCGGCCCGCGTCGAGCCGCTCCGGGTCGAGCTTGCCCGCCTCGACCGCGTCGAGGTCGTCGAGCAGCCGGACGAGCGGCGCGAGCGCCGGGATCGCCGCGGCGAGCCGGTCGGGACGGAGGTCGGCCCGGGCGCGCAGAGGCGCCTCGACCTCGAGCAGCCGCGGCCCCTCGCTCAGGTGGTCCTTCACGTCGAGCCGGAGCACGACGTCGAACCAGGCAAAGTCCTCGTCGAGCGTCGACGCCCGCACACGCCGCGGCGCGCGGTCGCGCGCGGCCGGGAGCCCGCGGAAGTTCGCGAGCACGGCGATCCGCGTCGTCTCCGGCGCGGCCTCGGGCGGGGCGCCCGCGAGGAAGCTCGCCGCGGGCGGGGCGGGCTCGCGGGCGGGCGGGTCGTCCGGCGAAGGCGCCTTGCCGGGCGGCCGCCCGCCGAACTCGAACGACATGCCGAAGCCTGCGGAGTCGGGGGGCATGGGGGGCCTCGGAGGGGAGAAGAGGGGAGGGGAGGGGAGGGAAGAGAAGAGGGAGGGCAAGGGCAAGGGCAAGGGCAAGGGCAAGGGAAGAAGGAAGAGACAGGAGGGGGTCGCGCGAACGGCGGGAACGGGGGAGCTCCGCTGGGTGTGGTCGTGGAGGCGGTGCGAGGGGGTCGCGCGAGCCGCGGGAACGGGAACGGGAACGGGAACGGGAACGGGAAGAGCTCCGCTGGGTGTGGGCGTGGAGGCGGTGCGAGGGGGTCGCGCGAGCCGCGGGAACGGGAACGGGAACGGGAAGAGCTTCGCTGGGTGTGGGCGCGCCCTCGTGCGCGCCCGCCGGCCACCGCCCATCTGAATCGAGTGGGGCGGGCGCGGCGGGCGCCTCGCTCGTCACGAGCGCCGCCTCCGCGCGCCCGCCCCTCTCGATTCAGCTCAGAACGTGAAGGTGAACGCGCCCTCGCCGTCGATCCCGAGCGTGAGCCGCGGGGGAAGGGGGCCGACGCTCATCTGCGTGAGGATCTCGGTCGAGATCCTGGGGAGCAGCGTCCCGCGCAGGATGTGGTCGACGTTGCGCGCGCCCGTCTCGACCTCGGTGCAGCGGGCCGCGATCGCGTCCACGACCGCGTCCGTGATCTCCATGGCCATCTTGTGCTGCGTGGCCAGCCGGCGCTGGAGCTTCGCGAGCTTGAGGCGCGTGATCTTGCGCAGCGCCTCCTGCTTGAGCGGGTAGAAGGGCACGATCGTCATGCGCGCGAGCAGCGCCGGCTTGAAGTACTTCGAGAGCGCCGGGCGGATCAGGGAGACCAGGTCCTCGACGCTCGGCGGCGGGTCCTCGAGGCCGGCCTCCGTGATCAGGTCCGTCGCGAGGTTGCTCGTCAGGAAGATCACGGTGTCCTTGAAGTCGACCTCGCGCCCCTCGCCGTCGTTCAGCTTGCCCTTGTCGAACACCTGATAGAAGAGGTTGAGCACGTCGGGGTCGGCCTTCTCGCACTCGTCGAGGAGCACGACCGAGTAGGGCCGCTGCCGGACCGCCTCCGTGAGCATGCCGCCCTCGCCGTAGCCCACGTAGCCCGGCGGCGAGCCGATCAGGCGCGACACCGTGTGCTTCTCCTGGAACTCCGACATGTTGATCGTCGTCATGAACCGCTCGCCGCCGAACAGCAGGTCGGCGACGCCGAGCGCCGTCTCCGTCTTGCCGACGCCCGAGGGGCCCACGAACAGGAAGATCCCCATGGGCTGCTCGGGGTCCTTGAGCCCGGCCTTCGCCGCGCGGATCCCCTCGCCCACGATCTTGTGGCAGTGGTCCTGCCCCTTCACGCGCGTCGTCATCTCCTGCTCGAACGCGAGGAGCGTCGACGCCTCGTCCTTGATCATGTTGCCGACCGGGATCCCGGTCCAGTCGGCGATCACGCTCGCGACGACCTCGGCCGTCACCTCGAGCGGGATCTTGGCCTCGCCGTCGCGCGCGGCCTCGAGCGCCTTCACGGCCTCGTCGAGCTTGCGCTTCGCCTCGGCCGCGGCCGCGCCCTCGGCGCCCGCGAGCGCCTGGCGGGCCGCGATCACCGCGAGCGCCGCCTCCTGCTCGCGCTTCCAGCGGGCCGTCGCCGCGGCGACCTGGTCCTTGAGCGCGGCCACGCGCGCCTCGACCTCGCCCTGCCGCTCGCGCGTGTCGGTCGCGCCGTGGGTCTCGTCGCGCCGGAGCGCCTCGAGCTCGCGCTCGAGCGCCGCGATCTCGCGCTCCTGGTCCTCGAGCGCGCCCGGCTTGCAGGCGACCGCGATCTTCACGCGGGCCGCCGCCGTGTCCATGAGGTCGACGCCCTTGTCGGGGTGCTGCCGCCCGGCGATGTACCGGCTGCCGAGCGTCGCGCAGGCGCGGAGCGCCTCGTCGCGGATCGTGACCCCGTGGCCCTGCTCGTAGCGGGCCTTGAGCCCGCGCAGCATGGTCGTCGCGTCCTCGTCCCCCGGCTCGTCGACCTTGACGAGCTGGAAGCGCCGCGCGAGCGCCGGGTCCTTCTCGAAGTACTTCTTGTACTCCGACCAGGTCGTCGCGGCGACCGTCCGCAGCTCGCCGCGCGCGAGCGCCGGCTTGAGCAGGTTCGCCGCGTCGCCGCCGCCCGCCTGCCCGCCCGCGCCGATCAGCGTGTGGGCCTCGTCGATGAACATGATGATCGGCTTGGGCGAGGCCTTGACCTCCTCGATCACCTGCTTGAGCCGCTTCTCGAACTCGCCCTTCACGCTCGCGCCGGCCTGGAGCAGGCCCATGTCGAGCCCGAACAGCTCGGTCCCCTCGAGCATCTTGGGCACGTCGCCCTCGGCGATCCGCAGGGCCAGGCCCTCGACGAGCGCCGTCTTGCCGACGCCCGGGTCGCCGACGGCGATCGGGTTGTTCTTGCGGCGGCGGGCCAGGATGTCCACGATCTGGCGGATCTCGGCGTCGCGCCCGAACACCGGGTCGAGCTGGCCCGCGCGGGCCCGCTCGGTGAAGTTCGTGCAGTACTTCTTGAGCGCCGAGTCCTCGGCCGAGCCGGGGGCGGCGGCCGCGCCGCCCCCGCCCGGGGCCCCGCTGGCCGCGACCGCGCGCTTCGCCGTCTCGGACGAGCCGGCCACGATCGCGTCGAGGTTCTTCTTCAGGTCCTCGCGCCCGATCCCCTCGAGCAGGTCCGGGTAGTCGCCCGCGGCGATCCGGGCCGGCTTGGCGATCAGCGCCTCGAGGAGGTTGCCCGAGCGGACCTCGGCCTGCCCGTGCTCGATCGAGGCGAGCAGGTAGGCGAGCTGGAACCAGTCGAGCAGGATCGGCGAGAACACGGGCCGACCCGCGTTGCCCGCCTTGAAGCCCTCGATCGTGCCCACGACGGCCTTGGCGACCCGGCCGGGGTCCACGCCGTAGTGCTTGAGGATCGCCTGCGCGTCGCCGGCCGGGTCCTCGAGCAGGGCCTGGAGCACGTGCTCGACCGAGACCTCGTAGTGGGTCCGCGAGACGCAGATCCCGGCCGCGGTCTCGAGCGCGCGCTTGCAGGCGGGGTTGAGGCGGCCCACGAGGGCCTTGAGGTCGACATCAGCCATGGGACGCTCCTTGGTAGATCCGGCGGACGACGCGGGCCTCGGGGGCCGGCCGGCCGAGCCAGGTGGACCACCCCAGCCGCGCCTCGGCCGCGCCGAGGCGCGGCTCGCAGGCGGCCGCGGGGCCGAGCCGCTGCTCGACCTCGCAGTCGAGGAGGTCCGGGTTGAACAGGCGGACGAGCTCGAGCAGGGTCTCGAGCGGGCCGTCGGGGTCGAACAGGGCCAGGTAGGTCGCCGCGTCGCGGCACACGAGCGCGACGCGGAACGTGCCCGCGCGGTCGAGGACGCGCTCGCCGCACACGGTCGTGCGGCCGAGCGCGCAGCGGGCGCCGCCGAGCCGGCTCAGGTCCTCGGGCGCGAGGGGCGCCCAGCGCGACGCGAACGGCACGACCTCGACCTCGTAGGCGGGCAGCGCGCGGCGCAGCAGCGCCTCGAGCGCGCCGGCGGTGCGCGGCTCGACCGCGAGCAGCCCCGCGAGCGAGAGCAGCTCGAGCCGCGGCGTGCGGTGCCCCGGCGGCAGCGCGCCGCGGCCGAGCCCGACGAGGCGCGCCACGCGGTCGGAGAGCGCGTCCTCGCCGCCCGCCTGCCAGGACACCCCCCAGCGGTAGCGGGCCCAGGCGCGCCACAGGAGCGAGAGGAGCCGGTGCTGGAACAGGTCGAGGAACCCGCGCTCGGGGCCCCCGTCCTCCTCCTCGTTCGTGAGGAGCGCCTCCGTGTAGCACTCGGGCAGGGGCGACGAGGTCCCGTAGATCGCGAGGAGCGGGCTCTCGAGCCGCCAGGGCGGGGCCTCGGGCGCGGGCGAGCCGTCCTCGCCGGGGGCGGGCGGCGCCGCGGGCGCGACGCGCGCGACGTCGCCCGAGGGGAAGGCGAGCGAGAGCCAGCCCGCGAGGCGCACCGGCTCGCGCTCGGGCGGGCCCTGGTGCCCCAGGCGCGGCCGGTCCGGGTGCAGCTCGTGGAGCAGGCGCACGGCCTGGAAGAACCCGTAGCGCCGGCCCTCCGCGGCGAGCGCGCGCAGCGGACCCTCGGCCTGGGCGGCGACGAGGGACGAGCCGGGCGCAGGCGCCAGGTCGGACGTCGGCTCGGGCGCAGGGGCCGCCTCGGGCGCAGGGGCCGCCTCGAGCGCAGGCGCCGCCTCGAACGCAGGCGCCGCCTCGGGTGCGGGCGCGGGCGCAGGCGCCGCCGCCGCGGCCGCGCCGGCGACCGGC
>JANJTH010000785.1 GCA_024711205.1 Planctomycetota bacterium
CGCCGGCCCGGTCCGGGCCGACGAGCCGAGCGCGCGGCGGGACGCTGCCGTCCGCGCGGTCGAGCGGGTGGCCCCGGCCGTCGTCCACATCGCGACCGAGCGCGTCGTCGAGGGCCGCCTGCCGGGAGGGCACGGGTGGACCCTCGAGGAGTGGCTGGGCGGGCCCGCGCCGTCGCGGGTCCAGGCGAGCCTCGGCTCGGGCGTCGTCGTGTCGCCCGCGGGCTACGTGCTCACGAACGCGCACGTCGTCGCGCGCGCCTCGCGGATCGTGGTCTCGCTGGGCCCCGACCGCGCGCTCGAGGCGAGGCTCCTCGCGGTCCTGCCCGAGGACGACCTGGCGCTCCTGCGCGTCGAGGCCGGCGCGCCGCTCGTCGCCGTGCGCCTCGCCCGCCCGGGGGACGTGCACGTGGGCGAGACGTGCCTCGCGCTCGGCAACCCGTTCGGGCTCGAGGGCACCGTCACGCGCGGGGTCGTCTCGGGCCGGGGCCGATCGCTCCGGGTCGGCGGGCGCGAGCTCGCGGGGGAGTTCCTCCAGACCGACGCCGCGATCAACCCGGGCAACTCGGGCGGCCCGCTCGTGAACCTCGACGGCGAGCTGATCGGGATCAACACGGCCGTCCGCGCGGGCGGCCAGGGGATCGGCTTCGCGATCCCGGTCGCCCGCGTCCGCGAGGCGCTCGCGCGCCTCTCCGACCCGCTCGCGCTCGCCGGGCGCTGGCTCGGGCTCACGGTCGAGGACGACCCGGGCGACGCGGGCGCCCGCGTCGTCGCGGTGGCCCCCGACGGCCCCGCCGCGCGCGCGGGCCTCGCCCCGGGCGACCTGATCGTCGCGGCCGGCCCCGGGCGGGTCGAGGGCGCGTTCGGGCTCCACGAGCAGTTCCTGGGCGCCGCGGGCCCGGTGCGCCTCGCCGTCGTCGCGAGCGACGGGGCCCGGCGGGGCGCCGTGCTCGCGCCGGGCCTCCCCCCGGAGGCCGCCGCGCTCCGCGCGGCGCTCGGGCTCGTGGCGCGCCCGGTCACCGCGGCGCTGGCCTGGGAGCGCGGGGCGCCCGCCGGCCTCCTCGTCACCGAGGTCGAGGCCGGCGGGCCGGCGGCCGCGCTCGGGCTCGAGCCCGGGGACGTCCTCGTCGCCGCGCGGGGCGAGCGCGGTGCGCGCGACCTCGCCGGCCTCGCCTCGCTCCTCGGCGCGCTCGCGGAGCGACCGGGGCCGATCGAGCTCACCGTGCGGCGCGAGGGGCGGGCCTATCGCGGCACGATCACCCCGCGCGGCGCGCGCTGAGCCCCTGCGTCCGCCTCGCCGGCCGCGTCAGAGCAGGCCGAACCAGCCGAACAGCCCCATGAAGGAGGCCAGGTAGCTCGAGCCGAACCAGCTCGAGAGCATGCTCCAGAAGCTGCCGTCCGAGCCGGAGCCCGAGCCGCTCGAGCCGGAGGTCCCGCCGCCCTCGCCCGGCTCGGACCCGTCCTCGCCGCCGCCCGTCGCGTTCGGGTCCGGCAGCTCGCCTTCGTCGAGCTCCGAGTCGCAGTTGGCGCACATGCCCGCGAGCTTGCGGACCGCCTCCCGGAGCCCGGCGGTGCCCGCGTTGAACAGGCCGACGACCGAGCAGACCATGATCATCGAGACGATCACGATGTACTCGACGTAGCCCTCACCACGACGACGACGCTGCGCGCGATTCATGGGAGCCCCTCGCGGCAGCCCTTCAATGCAAAACGAGGCGCAGCGGGCTCGACAACGTAAGCAAAGAAGTTACGCGAGCTCGGGGCCGCAAGGTGACGCCTGATGGGCACACGCCGCTGCCACATCCGGGTACGCGTCACGACCCGTCGCCGGGGTCCTCACCCTCCGCGGGCGCGGGCGCGGGGTCGGCGGGCGGGGGCACCGAGGCCGGGTTCGAGCTCGGCGGCGGGGCCGGGGCCGGGACCTCGTTCTCGGGGCGAGGCACGACGGTCGGGCGGGGGCGCTCCCGCTCCCGGTAGTAGAGCTGCTCGTCGATCTTCATGATCCAGGGCGTCGCGCGCGCGCGGTCGCCGCCGAGCTGGATGAACGTCTCGAAGTGGTCGCGCGCGGGCTCGAGCTGGCGGTTGTCGTAGTAGATCGCGGCGATCAGGTAGTGGCTCTCGCGGAAGTCCGCGTTGAGCGAGGCCTGGGAGGGCGTCTTGGGCTGGAGCTCGAGGACCTTGCGCAGGTGCTGGATCGCCTCGTTGTACATCCGGGCCTTCGCGTAGGTCCGGCCGAGCCGGAAGTGCCCTCCCGTGTAGCGCGTCTTGTTCTTCGCCTCGGCCTCGACCAGGAGCTGCTGGACCCGCACGTAGGCGGCGACCGCCGCCTCGTAGCGGCCCACCTTCTCGTGGTGGTCGCCCAGCGCGAGCCAGGCCTTGGCGTCGTCGGGGCGCTCCTCGGTCGCGCGGACGAGCCGCTCCTCGCGCGACTCGCGCGGCTCGGCCTCGCTGAACTTGACGGTCGGCTCGGCCGGGCCCGCGCTGACGACCCGCTCGGACGTCTGGCAGCCATGGGCGAGCAGCGCGGCCGCGAGGCCGGCGGCGCACGTGACGATCGACTCGGCGGACCTCATGCGTCCTCCACGCGCGGCAGCCGCCGCGGGCCCACGTTCATGCCGCCCGGCCGGAGCCCGGCCAGGTCGAGCGTGACCCAGCGGAACCCGGCGGCCTCGACCGCGGCCAGGACCAACGCCCGCAGGCCCGGCTCGGCGAGCCGGGCGAGGTCGTCGGCCGGGAGCTCGAGGCGGGCGATCGTCTGCGCCCCGTCGCCGTGGTGGCGCACGCGCAGGTCCCGGAACCCGAGCCCGCGGACGGCCGCCTCGGCGCGCTCGATCCGCGCCAGCTTGTCCGCGCGCACCGGCTCGCCGTAGGGGATCCGCGAGGCGAGGCACGGCGCGGCCGGCTTGTCCCACACGGCCAGGCCGCGGGCGCGCGCGAGCGCGCGGACCTCGGCCTTGCCGAGCCCGGCCTCGGCGAGGGGCCCGAGCACGCCGCGCTCGCGCGCGGCCGACATGCCGGGCCGGTGGTCGCCCAGGTCGTCGGCGACGGCGCCGTAGGCGACCGCGACGACCCCGAGCTGTTCGCGCAGCTCGTCGTCGATCCGCGCGAACAGCTCCGCCTTGCAGTGATAGCAGCGGTCCGGGCCGTTGGCCGCGTAGCCGGGCCGCTCGAGCTCGCGCGTGGCGAGCTCGACGAGCGCGACCCCGAGCCCGGCGGCGAGCCGCCGGCAGGCCTCGAGCTCCGCCGCGGGCAGGCTCTCCGAGCGCGCCGTGACGGCGACGACCCGGGCCGCGCCGAGGGCCTCGACGGCGAGCGCCAGGAGCAAGGTCGAGTCGACCCCGCCCGAGAACGCGACCGCCACGCGCCCCGCGGGCGCCGCCGCGGCGACGAGGGCCTCGATCGCGCGCGCGGCCTTGGCCTCGGCGGGGTCCGGGAGGTCCGTGGGCGGGAGGGCGGCCGCGAGGCCCGCCCCGGGGGCGACGGCGGTGGGGATCACGCAGGGATCCTACCGGGGCGCGGCGCCCCCTGTCATGGGCGGGGAGAGCGCCCACCCCCCGGGGCCGACCGCGGCCCCCGGTCAGCGCGGGGGCCACGGTCGGCTCGGAGCGGAGGAGCGCCGGGTTCCCCCCGCGCTCGGGTCAGGCCGCCGGGCCGTCGCCCTCGCTGCGGGCCTTCATCGCCTCGAGCGTCTGGACGACGCGCGTCCCCCCGAGCACGTCCTTGAGCAGGCTGCCCACGTCGCGGCCCTTGAACAGGCTCACGAGGTTCATGTTCTTGGCCGCCTCGGTGAGCAGGAGCTTGTCGCCGAGCGCCGTCATGGCCTCGACGAGCCCGCGCTGGACGCTCTCGTGCTCGGCGACGACGGCCTTGCTCTGGGCCTCGACGAGCTGGAGGTGCAGGCGCCGGCGCGCCGTCTCCGTCTCGACCGCCTGCGCGTCGCGCGCGCGCGCGGCCTTCGCCTCGGCCTCGGCCCGCTCGGCGAGGAGCTGGAGCTCGACGGCCTGCGCCGCCTGGGCCCGCTGCCAGGTCGCCTTGGTCGCCGCCATCTCGCGCGCGCCCTCGGCCTCGGCCTTGGCGATCTGGACCTGGGCTCCGCCCTCGACCTGCGCGAGCGTGGCCTGCTGCTCGAGCGCGCGCACGAGCTCGGCCAGCTCCGCCTTGCGCTGGTGCGTCGCGCGGTCGAGCGCCTGGCGCTGCACGTCGACCTCGTCGCGCAGGCGCGCCGACGTGAGCTGGGCCTGGGCCTGCCGGTCGCCGATCTGGAGCGACACGATCTCGCGCTGGACGGCCCGGTAGAGCTCGGCGATCCGCGGGTCGAGGATCTCGGCCGTGAGGACCTCGACCTCGGTCACGAGCATGCCGTTCTCCTTGAACAGCCGCCCGGGGCGGTCCTCGCCCTGGACCTTGTCGCCCAGGATCCCGTCGCGCAGGACCGCGGTCAGGCGCGGCCACAGCTCGGAGAGCTGGAGCAGGCGGGCCTGGCTGCGCACGAGCGAGCGCAGGTGCTCGCACAGCACCTGCACGTAGTTCTCGTGGTTGAACCAGCGGTCGCGCAGCTCCTTCTTGAACGTGACCGAGTAGCTGACGCGCACGTCGATGTCCACGAAGTCGGCCGTCTGGATGCGGATCACGTCGCTGACGCGGTTCCCGATCGTGCGCAGGAAGCAGGTCCGGATCGTCGGGTCGTCGACCTTGGGCGTGCCCGTGCTCAGGGCGAGGTAGGCCAGGCTCTCCTCGTACTCGAGCAGCTCGACGCACGGGCCCTCGATCACGCGGTGGCCCTTCGCGCTCGTCGCCATGACCGCCATGTTGTGCGGGACGACGATCGAGAGCGCCCAGGGCGTCGTGATCGGCGCGCTCGTCGCCTTGTGCGCCTCGCCCGGGACGACCCAGTGGTTCCAGTCGACGGGCGGGATCGTGCGCGTGATGTGCACCTCCTTGCCCGGGTGGACCAGGTAGCTCGTCTTGCCGCGCACGAGCCGGACCTCGCCGGTCGTCAGGTCGCGCACGTAGATGCCGCTCTTCTGGTCGATCCCGATCGCCTCGACGAAGACCTGCGCGTGGTCGTTGCCGACGACGGCCAGGCCCGAGTCGGGGCTCAGGACCTCGATCTCGTTGAACGGGAAGAAGAACGCGCTCACGCCGGTCAGCAGGAGCTCGTCGCCGGGCTCGTAGCGCGGGCGGTCGAGCTCGAGCCCGGTCGGGAGCCGGCGCGCGAGCTCCTCGCGCGAGACGGGCGAGATCACGCGCAGCCAGAGCGCGCGCTGCGGGAGGAGCTCGTAGGCGTCGTAGACCCGGTTGCGCGAGCCCTCGCTCATGAACGTGTCGTAGGGGCCGGGGAAGACGCGGGCCGGGCCGCGCTTCACGTTGCGCTTGCCGTCGGCGTCGACGACGACGCAGTACTCCTTCTCGCCGAGCACGACCGCCTGCCGGACGAGCCGGAGGCTGCGGGCCTGCCGCTCGACCGCGCGCATGACCTCGGGCGAGGCGAGCAGGTTCTGCACGAGGGCCTGCGCCGCGGGCGGCGGCGCGGGCGGCGGGACCGGCGGGACGCGGTGTCGCGCCCGCGCGCCCTGCTCGATGTACGCCTGCGCCTGCGCGGGGCGGCGGGCCGCCCGCTTGGCGGGCGCCTCCTCGCGCTGCTGGACCTCGGCCTCCGGGCCCCAGTCCGCCTCCTCGTCGAGGACGACGGCGGGCGAGGGCGCGGGCGGGGCCCCCGGCGCGGGGGCGGGCGCGAGCGCGCGCGACTGCTGGATGAGCTGGCGGGCGACGTCGGCCGAGAGCGAGGTCCCCGCATCGTCGATCGACGTGTCGGGCACGATGTCGACGCCGGTGGGCGGGATGTAGAACTGCGTGTCGAGCCCGCGGATCACGATGAGCTGCCCGCGCGTGAGCCGGGCGGGCGGCTTCGCCGCGCTCGGCGCCGGCGAGCCGTCGAGCGAGTCCGCGGTGAAGGTCGTGATCCCGGCCGAGCGCACCGTGATCTCGTGGTACGGCGCCTCGTGGTCGACCTCGCCGTAGACCTTCACGACGAGGTACTGGTCGCTCGCGAGCTCGTGCGCGTCGCGGACCTCGCAGCGCTGGCCCGGGCGCAGGCAGAAGTGGCAGGGGCCCGGGATCATGCTCCGCGTGCCGTTGCGGAGCACCCGCGACTCGTTGCGGCCGGGGCGGAACCGGCCGTTCGGGACGCCGGGCTCGGGCTCGGCGAGCGGGTTGCTGAGGACGGCGTACTGGTTGTCGCCGACCTCGACCATGCGCTGGGGCTGGCCCGAGAGGTCCTCGCGGAACCCGCCCTCGCCGTCGTCGATCACGACGCGGTCGGCGGCCGTCGGCGAGACCATGGTCGGCCCGACGTGGAGGATCACCTCGCCCTTGTCGTCGTCCTGGACCCAGAGGAACTGGCGGTCGGTGACGGGGATCTTGCGGCTGCTGCGCTCGGCCATGGCGCTCGGCTCCTCTCCGGGGTGCGGGCGGGATCCTACCGCCGGTGGAGAACGGAGGGGGGGCGCTCGGCTTCCATGCGAGGAGGAGGAGGGAAGAGGGGGGAGAAGGGGGAGGGCAAGGGCAAGGGAGGAGAAGAGGGAGAGGAGGGGCGAGGGGGTGGGCGCCCGCGGGAACGGGAACGGGAAGAGGTGACCCGGGGCTGCGGGGCGCCCTGGAATTGGCAGAGAGCTAGCCGTCCTCCGACCACTTCTTGAGCCGCCGGTAGAGCGTCGCCGCGCCGATCCCGAGCAGCGCCGCCGCGCGCTCGCGGTTGCCGTCCGTCGCCTCGAGCGCGCGGAGGATGTGCGCCTTCTCGACCGCCTCGAGCGGCTCGATGCCGTGGGGCCCGGGCCCGGGCGGGGCCTGCGCGGGCTCGCCGCGGGCCTGCGAGGGCTCGCCGCGGACCTGGACCGGCAGGTCGCCGACGTCGATCCGGCCCCCCGCGCAGAGGACGAGCGCGTGCTCGACCGCGTTCTGGAGCTCCCGCACGTTGCCCGGCCAGGGGTGCGCCAGGAGGCGGGCGAGCGCGGCGGGGGTGAACCCGGCGACCTCGAGGCCCATGCGCTCGGCCGCCGCCGAGAGCGCGCGGCACGCGAGCTCGGGCACGTCCTCGGGGCGCTCGCGCAGGGGCGGGAGCCGGACCTCGACGACGCGCAGGCGGTAGAGCAGGTCCTCGCGGAACCGGCCGCTCGCGACGTCGGCCGCGAGGTCGCGGTGGGTCGCGGCGATCACGCGCACGTCGACGCGGCGCGGGCGGGCCTCGCCGATCCGGCGCACCTCGCGCTCCTGCAGCACGCGCAGGAGCTTGACCTGCATGGCCGGCGAGACCTCGCCGATCTCGTCCAGGAAGATCGTCCCGCGGTCGGCCGCCTCGAACAGGCCGGGGCGGTCGGCCGTCGCCCCCGTGAACGAGCCCTTGGCGTGGCCGAACAGCTCGCTGCCGAGCAGCGTCTCGTCGAGCGCCCCGCAGTTGATCGCGACGAACGGGCCGCGGGCGCGCGGCGAGGCGTCGTGCACGAGCCGCGCCACGCGCTCCTTGCCCGTGCCGCTCTCGCCGGTCACGAGCACGGTCGTGTCGACCTTCGCGACCCGCTCGGCGACCTCGAGCGCGCGCCGCATGGCCGCGCTCCGCGCCACGAGCCCGGTGCGCCGCGCGACGTCGCCCCCGTCGTCGACCCCGACCTCGCCGAGCAGGCGCCGCTGGCGCGCGAGGCGCGCCTCGACCTCGGCCAGCGCCTGCGCCGCGCCCGCCAGGCTCGCCTCGAGCGCGGGCCGCCGGTAGTCCGCCTCGAGCGCCGCGAGGTCGGCGGGCGACCAGTCCTCGCGCGGGCGGCCGACCATGCGGCACACGGGGTCCCCGCGCGCGAGGCAGGCCTCCTCGCGGCAGTAGACGTCGCGCCCGTGGACGCGGCTCAGGTAGCCCGCCGCGAACCCGGTCAGCGTCCAGCACACCGGCTCCGCGGACGGCCCCAGGTGGGTCAGGTGCTGCTCCGCCTCGTAGGAGTCGTGCCAGTGGGCGTACGCGAACGGCTCGGGGCCGTCCGCCGGGTCGTGGGGCGGGACCTCGACCCGCACGAGGCCCTGGAGCGCGTGGAGGCGCGCGCCCGCGAGCTGCCAGTCGCGCGGCGAGTCCCAGGGCAGCGCGTGCTCGAGCGCGGCCGCCGCCCGCCAGCCGTGCGCGAACCCGAGCTGCGTGAGGACGCAGCGCGCGCCGGCGCAGCCGAGCGGCTCGAAGAGCTGCTTGCGGAGGAGCCCGAGCGCCGTCGCGTCGAGCACGAGCGCGCGCGTCCCCGCGAGCTCGAGCCGCCCGCCGCGCGGGTCGGCGTGGAGGAGCGAGCGCAGGTCCAGGTCCTCGACGCGCATGACGGCTCCGGCCGCGCCGCCCGGTGGGCCGCGGGTGGACCCCTTATACGCGGCGCGCCCGACCGCCCCGCCCGCGGTCAGGCCTCGGGCGCGACGGGCGACGCCGCGCCGCGCGCGGTCAGGCCGCCGCCGAGGAACGCCGCGGCCGGGGCCCGTGCGCCGGGGGCGGCC
>JANJTH010000843.1 GCA_024711205.1 Planctomycetota bacterium
GCCCGCCGCGCCGGCCGCGCGCAGGAGGCCCTCGCGGCGCTCGAGGAGGCGCTCGCGCTCGACCGCGCCCGGGGCGGGCTCGAGACGGCCCGCCTCGAGCGCCAGCGCGCCGCGGTCGAGGCCGGCGAGCCCGGGGCCGACCGCCCGGAGGACCGCCCGGCCTGACCGGAGCTGGACCGGGCGAGGCCTGGCCGCGCTCCCCGACCGGGACGGGCCGGGCGCCGCGACTCGCCCCGTCGCGGGCCTCGCCTTTCGCCACGGCGGCCGACTCCTGGACCGGGTGGAAAGCATCCGAAACGGAGCGCTCCCCCGAGCGACGTGCGGGACCAGCGCAACCTCCGCAAACTCAACCGCCCTCGTTCGTGGCGCGCGGCATGCTTAGCGGGCGGACATGGCACACCCCCGACGGTTCCGTCCCGTGGTCCTCTCGTTCGCGTCCGTCGCCACGGCCCTGGGCCTCTGGGCCTGGCCCAGCCCGGCGGACGCGCAGGACCCGGCCCGGCGCCGGCTCCGCCTGGGCTACAACCAGGCCTGGCTCGAGGGCGCCTACGGGCGCGACCTCGACGGGGCGCTCGACGAGGACGGCTGGCGGCGCGTGCTCCGGCGCGCGCGCGAGGGCGGGGCGTCGTCCGTCCGCGTCTGGCTGTTCGAGGGCAAGCCCTACGAGGGGATCACCTGGGCCGGCCACCGCCCGACCGGGGTCACGCCGCGGTTCCTCGCGAACGTCCGCCGCCTGATCGACCTGGCGGTCGAGGAGCGGGTCTCGCTCTACTGGACCGCGCTCAGCGCGAACTGGCCCGACCACTGGCCGCGCGACTCGATCGACTACGCGCGCCGCTACAACATCTACGCCGACAAGTACGGCCACGGGACGACCTGGCGCGAGGTCGCGCTCGGCCCGGTCCTCGACGTGATCGCCGAGCGCCCGCGGGCCGCGTTCGCGCTCGACCTCATGAACGAGCCACAGGGCGCCGTGCGCCCGTGGATGTGGTCCGACGGCTGGCGGGGCGCCCGCCGCTTCCTCGCCGAGACCGCGGCCTTCGTGAAGCGCCGCTGCCCGGGCCTGCGCGTCACCGCCTCGAGCGGGCATCACACCGCCGTCCAGGACGTGCTCGACGGGCGGTTCGACGGGATCGGGCTCGACTTCCTCGACGTGCACGTCTACGCCGACGACGGCCGCGTGCCACGCGGCGACGCGCTCGCCCGCCACGCCCGCGCCCGCGGCCTCCCGCTCGTCCTGGGCGAGTTCGGCCAGGAGGCCCAGCGCGACGACCCCGCGCTCCAGGCCCGCGTGACCGAGCGGTTCCTCACGGACGCCGAGCGGCTCGGGTTCCACGCCGCCTTCGCCTGGCGGCTCGAGGACCAGCAGGCCCACGACCGCCGGTTCTCGTTCTTCGACGGCGACCGCCCCCGGCCCGCCTACGACGTCATGCGCCGCTGGGCCGGCCTGCCTCCCTGCCCGCCCACGACCCGCGGGATCACGGGCGCCCTCGGCGGCCCCTAGCCCCCCGGCGGAGCTCCCTCCCCCTCCCTCGGTCGGGCAAGGCCCTCGCCTCTCTTCCCTTGCCCTCCCTCTTCTCTTCCCTCTTCCCCCTCTTCCCCTCCCCTCTTCTCTTCGCTCCTCCCCTCACAGCCCCCGGCGCAGCCCCTCCGCCAGGGCGACGACCCCCGCGCGGTCCCGCGCGAGCGCCGCGAGCACCGCGCCCAGCAGCCGCTCCGGGTCCTCCGTGAACCACACCAGGCACTCGGGGCCCGCGCGCACCGACACGATCGACGCCCCGGGCGCGGCCGGCGCGGGCCCGTCCGGCCGCTCGCCGCGCGACCAGGCCAGCAGGTCGGCGTGGTCCCACCGGCGCGCGTGGACGACGTGCTCGGGCCCCGGCAGCGGGCCCACGAGCGGCCGCGCGCGGAAGAACGGGACCTCGCAGGCGAGCAGCTCGAGCGCGGGGCCGGCGCGCGGGCCCTCCTCGTCGAGCACCCGCGCGAGCGCGCCGATCGTCTCGTTCCAGACCGTCTCCTTGCGCGGGTCGTCGAGGAACGCGAGCGGGGCGCCGTCGCGCCCGCCCGTCGCCATCCGCGCGAGGAGCGCCGACGGCGCGAGGCCGAGCCCGTCGATCGCCCCGCGGAGCGCGTTCGGGCAGGCCTTGAGGAGCGTGCGCACGAAGTTGCGGACCGTGAGGTTCCGGCGCGTCTCCTCGGGGGGCGTGTGGATCGCGGCGAGCGGGAACAGGCGCGTGAGCGCCCGCCACTCCGGCCGGAGCGCGAGCCCCGGGAGCGCGGCCGCGTCCGCGTCGGCGGCCTCGTCGTAGGCGAGCCGCTCGGAGAGCGCGAACAGGTCGGCGCCCGGGTAGAGCCGCAGCGCCGCGGTCGAGACCTCGGCGCGCGTCCGCGGGTCGCTCGTCCAGCGCGCGGCCGCCGTGACGGTCGCGTCGAGCTCGGCCGCCGTCTCGTCGGGGAACCCGACGATGATCCCGACCGACGGCGTGATGTGATGCCGCGCCGTCATCGCGACCGCCGCCTCGACCTTGGCCGGGACGAGGCGCTTCCCGGTCCAGCGCTGGCGCGCGGGGTCGAGCGACTCGACGCCGAAGAAGATCGAGGCGCACCCGGCCAGGAACATGGCCTCGGCCAGCTCCTCGGTCAGGTTGTCCGTGCGCGAGGTGCACGACCACTCGAGGTCGAGGTTGCGCCGGCGCACCTCGTCGCAGAGCCCGAGCACGTACTGCTTGCTCGCGACGAGGTTGTCGTGGAGGAGCTCGAACCGGTTGCGCCCCGTGCGCGCCATGAGCCACTCGACCTCGTCGAGGAGCCGCCCGGCGGACTTCACGCGGTAGCGCCGCTGGAACATGTTCGAGGTCGAGCAGAAGTTGCAGTTGTAGGGGCAGCCGCGCCCGGCCTCGACGACGAGCACGGGCTGCCGGGCGACGTACTCGGCCGGGTCCACGAGGTGGTAGGCCGGGTAGGGGAGCGCGTCGAGGTCGTCGACGACGGGGCCCGACGGGTTCCGCACGACCTCGCGCCCGCGCCGCCACGTGAGCCCGGGGATCGCCGCGAGGTCGGCCTCGAGGGCGGCCTGCCCGGCGCCGCGCTCGAGCGCGGCGGCGAGCGCGGGGAGCGTCAGGTCGCCCTCGTCGCGCAGGCACAGGTCGACCTCGGGGAAGCGCTCGAGGACCTCGCGGTCGACGAAGGTCACGTGCGGCCCGCCGAGGACGATCGGCACGCGGGGGTGCTTGGCCCGGAGCGCGAGCACGAGCTCCATCGCGACGCCGAAGTTGTAGGACCAGGTCGTGACCCCGACGAGCCCGAGCTGGCTCGAGCGCTTGGGGAAGGCCTGCACGAGCTGCGTGCGGAGGCTCTTGCGCGGGTCGAGCCGCCCGGCCTTCGCGGCCAGGTTCAGGTCGACGACGTGGGCCCGGTGCCCGGCCCGCTCGAGCGCGGCCGCGAGCTGGAGCACGCCGAGCGGCGGGGTGAGGTCGGCGGGGGTCCCGCCGATCGGGGGCTGGACCAGCCACGCGTCCACGAGCGGACGGTAGCCGAGGGGCCCGCGGCGCGCCACGCGCGGAGCCG
>JANJTH010000851.1 GCA_024711205.1 Planctomycetota bacterium
GGCGACCCGCGCGCGGCGGAGGCCCTCGCCGCCTGCCAGGTCCGGCGCGGGGTCACGCGCGGCGACCAGAAGCCGCGCGCGCTCGAGGCCATCCCGCCCGACGCCGAGCTCGCGGCGTGGCTCGCGGCGCGCGCGGGCGACCCGTCCGACGGCGCGCGGCCGGCGGGCGCCCGCGGGGAGGCCGCGTGAGGGCGCCCGAGCCCACGGCGCCCGTGTCCACGCAGGCCCCGCCCGCGCCGACCTCCTCGCCCCCCGAGCCCGGGCCGCTCACGGCCTGGGAGCTGTTCGTGCTCCGGCACACGAAGCCGGGCAACCTGGCCGTGCACGGCGCCTCGTTCGTGCTGTTCTGGGTGGGCTGGCTCGCGCCGCTCCCGCTCGGGGACTGGCGCTGGTGGCTGCTCGTCCCGCTCTCGGGCCCGGTCGGCACGGCCGGGCACTACCTGTTCCGCGACGGCGGCGTCAAGCTGAAGGAGGCGACCGTGGACCCCCTCGTGCCCCTCTTCGTGACCCGCATGTTCTGGCGCCTCGCGCGCGGGGCCTACGCCCAGGACCTCGCGCGCGCACGCGCCCGCTACGCCGCCCACGTCGGCGCCCGGCCCGACCCCACCCCGGAAGGAGCCTGACCATGTCGAGCGTCCGCGACACGAAGACGTTCAACCGGACGGCCCAGTTCGCCGAGGGCTGGTACTGGGCGCTGCCCTCGCGCGCGCTCCGGCGCGGCAAGGTCAAGCCGGTCCAGCTCATGGGCCGCGACCTCGCGATCTACCGCGGGCGGAGCGGGCGCGTCGTCGCCGTCGACGCCCACTGCCCGCACATGGGGGCGCACCTGGCCGAGGGGCGCGTCGACGGCGACGCGCTGCGCTGCTTCTTCCACGGCTGGCGGTTCGAGCCCGACGGCGCCTGCTCGGAGGCGCCGCAGCTCGAGCAGCCGCCGCGCGCCTGCCTGCGCACCTGGCCCACGACCGAGCGGCACGGCCTGATCTGGGTGTGGACTGGCCCCGAGCCCAGGCTGCCGGCGCCGTGCGCCCCCGAGCTCGAGGACGTCCCGGTCCGCTGGGCGCACGGCAACCGCTTCGTGAAGGGCACGCACCCGAACGTCGTGATGATCAACGCGATCGACGCGCACCACTTCAACACGGTGCACCGGCTCGTCGTCGACCTCGACTTCGAGACGACGCGCGAGAACGCCCACGTGATCACGTTCGCGAACCGGACCCGCGTGCCCACGACCCGCTGGCTGCTCCGCCAGATCGGCCGCTTCTACGCGGGGCCGCTCACCTACTCCATGTCCTACGCCTACGCGAGCTCGGGCACGGTCACGGTCGGGCCCGACCTCCTGCACTGCCACATCTTGTTCGCGCTCCGCATGACGCCCGAGGGCCACACCGAGGGCCAGACCGTGCTCCTCACGCCCCGCCGGCGCGGCCCGCTCGGCTGGCTGTTCGACCGCGTCGTCCTGTTCGCGACGAAGCTGGTCGGCAACTACTTCGCGAAGGGCGACACGCGGATCTTCCAGACGATCAAGTTCGACTTCCAGACGCCCACGAAGGCCGACCGCTCGATCATCGAGTTCATCCGCCACGCCGAGGAGCAGCCCGCCGTCGCCTGGGGCACCTGGGCGCCCGTCGAGGCCACGACGGAGCGGCCCGCGGGCCGGGCGCTCCCGCTGGCCGACGCGCCGGACGCGGGGCCCCGGGACGACGAGGGCGCGCCGCGCGAGGTCGAGGTCGAGCGCCGCGCGGCGGAGGCCGTCGGCGCCTGAGACCGAGGCCGGGCCGGCGCGGGGGCCGGACCCGCGCCGGGCTACCGCCCTTCGTCCCAGCCGCCGTCGTCGCCGGGGGGCGGGGGCGGCGCGGGCGTGACGCGGACCCGCACGCGGGCCTGCGCTATGTGCCCGCGCCCGTCCTTCGCCGTGAGCGTGAGCTCGTGCTCGCCCACGCGGAGGGCCCCGAACGGCAGGGCCGGGCCCGTGGCCTCGCCGCCGTCGAGCCGCGAGCGCCAGCGCAGCGTCCGGTGGAGCTGCTCGAGGTCCTGCGCCTGCCGGCGGGCCCGCTCGAGCGGGGCCGCCACCGCCTCGAGCGGGGCGCGGCGCTCGACCGCCACGCGGAGCCGCTGCCGGGCGACCTCGCGGGCCATCGGGTCCGACGCGGCGTCGCGCGCCGCCTCGGCCTCGCGCACGGCGCGGTCGAGGTCGGCGAGCACGAGCCCGAGGCGCGCCTCCTCCGCCGCGAGCGCGGCCTCGGCCGCGGCCACGGCCGCGGCGGCCGCGGCGCGGTCGACGCCGCCGAGGGTCGCCTCGGCCGCGAGCGCGCCGTCCTGCCCCTCGACGACCTCGAGGACGACGCGGTCGGGCGGCGCGTCCGCCGCGCGCGGGACGCCCTCGTCGAGCACCCGCACGGCGGGCAGGCCGTCGAAGAACCCGAGCGAGAGCGCGGGGACGTAGGTGATGAGCAGGAGCGCCACGAGGAGGACGCCGATGAACTTGAGCGACGCGACGTACAGCTCGATCACCGGGCGCTGGAAGCGCAGCGACGCGATGAACAGGTTGATCCCCACGGGCGGCGTCGAGTAGCCGATCTCCAGGTTCACGAGGAAGATCACGGCCAGGTGGTAGGGGTCGACCCCGAACTCCTGCGCGATCGGCGCGATCAGCGGCACGACGACGAGCGTCGCGCTGAAGATGTCCATGAGGCAGCCGACGATCAGCAGGAACACGTTGAGCATGACGAGGAACGCGAGCGGGTGCTCGATGTGCGCCTGCATCGCCTCGAGGATCTTCTGGGGGATCTGCTCGGTCGTGAGCCACGAGCTGAACCCGAGCGCCGTCCCCATGATCACGAGGATCGCGCCCACGAGGACCGCCGTGCGCCGCACGACGCCCACGAGCGCGCCGGGCGGGATGTCGCGGTAGATCACGACCGTCGTGAGCAGCACGTAGGCCGCGGTCACGGCCGAGGCCTCGGCCGCGGTGACGACGCCGCCGTAGATCCCGCCGACCACGAGCACCGGGAGCGGCAGCTCCCAGAGCGCCGCGCGCGCGGTCCGGCCCAGGTCGCCCAGGTGGAAGGGGTGGCGCGGGACGCGCCCGCGCAGCGCCTCGACGAACGAGGTCAGGAACAGGAGCGCGACGAGGAGGACCCCGGGCACGACCGCGGCCTGGAACAGGCGCCCGACCTCGACCCGCGCGACGAGCCCGTAGACGATCACGGGCAGCGAGGGCGGGAACAGGAGCCCGAGGCTGCCGCCCGTCGTGAGCAGCCCGAGCGAGAACCGCGCCGAGTAGCCCTCCTTGAGCAGGATCGGGAACAGCAGCCCCCCGAGCGCGATGATCGTGACGCCGGACGCGCCCGTGAACGCCGTGAAGAAGCAGCACGTGACGAGGGTCACGAGCGCGAGCCCGCCCGGGAGCCAGCCGAGCAGCGCCCGACACAGGTCGATGATCCGCGTGGGCGCCTTCGACTCGCTCATGAGCGTGCCGGCGAACGTGAACAGCGGGATCGCGATGAACAGGGGCGAGTCGCCCATCGAGTTGAGCCAGGCGATGAAGATGTCGACGCCGATCCCGGCCCGGCCGTCGGCGCCCGTGAACACGCCCACGTCGGCCTTGAGCTCGGCCTCGAGGTACCAGCCCAGGCAGGTGACGGCCCCGATCACGACGAACAGGGGCGCCCCGAGGAGCGCGAACACGCCGGCGAGCGCGAAGGCGCCGCCCACGACCCAGCGCGGCGGCCCGCTCGTCGAGAACGCGCCCGGCAGCACGGTCCGCTGGAGGACGGCCTCGCCCCAGTCGTCGGTCCGGCCGACCCCCACGTCGAGGCGCGCGCCGGCGCGCGTCGCGGGCGCGACGAAGGCGAGCCGCGTGCCGTCGGCGCTCACCTCGACCTCGTAGACGACGGTGTGCCCGAGCCAGGCGACCTGCCCCTCGGCGAACCCGCGCCCGCGCAGCTCGATCCGGTCGCCGCCGGCCGCGCGGCCGGACGCGGGGGTCACCGCCTCGATCACGGGCGCGTCGGGCTCGCTCGGGGCGACGGGCAGGAGCGGGCCGGGGTCGGGCGCGCAGGCCGCGAGCGCGGCGACCGCGAAGCAGGCGACCCCCACCGTCCGCCGCGTGGGCGCGCGGGGGCCGAGCCAGCGCGCGAGCGGGCCCGGCGCCGTCACGCGCCCCCCTCG
>JANJTH010000863.1 GCA_024711205.1 Planctomycetota bacterium
GAGCACGAGCCCTGCCACGAGCGCGAGCCCGCGCGCGAGCCGGGGCAGTCGCGCGCGCGGCGCGGGCGCCGGCGCCGCGAGCGCCGCGTCGAGGGCGAGGGCGAGCGCCTCGCCGTCGGGCCAGCGCGCGGCGGGGTCGGCCTCGAGCGCGCGCGCGACGACGGCGGCGACGGCGGGGTCCACCCCCGGCGCGACCTCGCCGAGGGGGCGCGGCGCGGCCTGCACGATCTCGAGCGCGAGCTGGACCGACGACGCGCCCTGGAACGGGCGCGCGCCGGCGAGCAGCTCGTAGAGGACGACGCCGAGCGCCCACACGTCGGTCGGCGGCCCGAGCCGCTCGCGCTGCCCCCGGACCTGCTCGGGCGCCATGTAGGCGGGCGTCCCCACGAGCCCGCCGGTCTGCGTGAGCCGCTCGAGGTCGAGCGCGGTCGCGACGCCGAAGTCGGTCACGCGCACGCGGCCGTCGGCGCCGACGAGCAGGTTGTCGGGCTTCACGTCGCGATGCACGAGGCCCTGCGCGTGGGCCGCGCCGAGCGCGCGCGCGGCGTCCCGCGCGAGCGCGACCCGCGCGGCGGGCGGCAGCCCCGCGGCCGCGGCGGAGAGCGAGCGCGCGCCCTCGACGAGCTCGCAGGCGAGCCAGGGGACCCCCTCGGCGTCCCCGGCCGCGAACACGCGCACGACGCCCGGGTGCACGACGCGGGCCGCGAGCTCGCCCTCGCGCGCGAACCGCAGCCGCGCGCGCGCGTCGAGCCCGTGGACCACCTTGAGCGCGACGACGCGCCCCGTGGCGCCGTCGCTCGCGCGCCACACGGCGCCCATGCCGCCGCGCCCGAGCTCGGCCTCGAGCCGCCAGGGGCCGAGGGCCTGCCCCGCGACGAGGCGCGCGGGGCGCGCGAGCCCGCCCGAGCGGGGCGGCCCCGCCGCGGGCAGCCCGGCGCGCGGCGTCGGCGCGGCCGCGGTCGGGCCGGCCCCGACCGCCGGGAGCCCCGCCGGCGGCGTCGGCCGCCCGGACCAGGTCGGCCCGTCGGGCGAGAACCCGCCTCCGGGCCCGCGCGGGGGCGGCTCCGCCCCGGGTCCTCGCCCTGCGTCCGTCACGCCCCCCACGGTAGCGCGCCGGCGCCGCGACGCTCGCCAGCCCAGGCCGCGGCCTCGGCGCTACAAGGGAGCTCCGCGGCCGACGGCCGGCAGGCCTCGAGGTCGCCCGCGGTGAGGGGGGTCGCATGGCTCGGATCCATGGGGCGCCGCGCGGCGCGTGGTGGCTCGCCTCGGGGCTGGCGCTCGCGGCGCTGGCCGCCGGCTGCGACCGACCTCCGGCCGGGGCGACGCCGCCCGCGGGCGCGCCCCCCGCCGAGGCGCCCGCCAAGTCGCCCGCCACCGGCCGAGCGAACGACGTCCCCCCGATGCCTGCGCGGTTCGGGGTCACGGTCGTGCGCATGGCGGCCTCGGGGGAGGGGCGCGTGCTCCGCCTCAGCCCCGAGGACGGGGAGACGGTCCAAGCGCAGGCGGGCGCCGGGCCGCTCGAGACGCGCGCCCGCCTCGCGCCCGAGCAGCGCGCCGCGCTGTGGCGCCTCCTCCACGCCAGCGGCCTCGACCGCTTCCCCGGGGCCGCCCGCGCGGACGCGGACCTCCTCGTGCTCGAGGTCACGCCAGGTCGTCAGGTCGCCTACGCCGTCGCAGACGCCCCGCCGGAGTTCCTGGCCCTCGTGGCCGAGGTCGAGGCCGCCCTCGGCGCGGCCGGCCCCGCCGGCGGACCGCCCCCGCCCGCCTCGTTCGCCCTGTTCGTGGCCGCAGCGCCCGAGGACCGCGGCCACGACGGCCTCCCCGTCGGCGCGAGCAGCGAGTTCGGCCAGGGCACCTGGCTCGAGCCCGACGGCCTCGTCGCCCACGACGACCGGAGGGGGCTCCGCCTCGCTGGCCTCCTCCCGGCGGACCGGCGCGCGGCCCTCTGGGCCCTGCTCCGCGCGAGCGGCCTCGACGACCTCCCGCGCGGCGACCCGGGCGACCCGGTCGTGCTCTCGGTGTGGGTCGACGGCCGCGAGCGCCGCTACACGGGGGTCGCCGTCCCCCCGCCCGGCCCGGACGAGGCGCCGGCCGATGGACCCGGTGCGGCCCCACCCGCGCTCCTCGACCTCGCGACGCGAGTCCGCGCGCACCTCGCGACCGGGCTCGCCCCCCTGCCGCCCGCCCCCGACGCGCCGCCCCGCCCGGCCGACTTCTCGTTCGCCCTCGGGCGGGGCGGGGGCGCCGCCGCCTCCTGGGACGAGCTCGCCGTCGCGCCCGACGGGGCCGTGGAGCGCCGGCGCCGCGGGTCCCCGCCCGAGCCCGCCGGGCGCGTCGCCCTGGAGGCCCTCGACGCCGCGTGGCGCGACGTGCACCGGTTCGGGTTCTTCGCGCTCGACTCGAGGCCCGGCAACATGTCCGAGGGGATCACGGTCACGGCGGACGGCCGCACGCACGCCGTCGCCTTCTGGGAGGGCCAGGGCCCGGTGCGGTTCCGGCTCCTCCGGGCGGCGCTCCGCGCGCACCTGCCCTGACACCAGCGACGCGCGCAGGCCGGGCTCGGCGGACCGACCGCAGGGGGGCCGGCC
>JANJTH010000885.1 GCA_024711205.1 Planctomycetota bacterium
GCCGCCGGCGCCGCCGCCTGCGGCCGGGGCGGCCGGGGCGGGCGCCGTCGGGGCCGCGGACTGCGCGGGCGCCTCGGCCGCCGCCTCGGCCCCCGCCTCGATCATGGCGATCACCTCGCCCACGTTCGCGGAGTCGCCGCGCTTCTTCAGGTGGCGCGTGATCCGGCCCGTCTGGGGGGCCGGGACCTCGAAGCTCGCCTTGTCCGACTCGAGCGCGACGACGGGCTCGTCCTTCCGCACGAGGTCGCCCTCGGCCTTGAACCACTCGCCGATCGTGACCTCGTAGACGGACTCGCCGACGCTCGGGACCTTCAACTCGACGGCCATGGGACGCCTCGCTCTGGGAGGGCGCGGCCGGGCGCTCGCCCGGCCGGCGTGGGGTCTCTTCGATCAGTCGCCGCGGGGGCGGCTCACGCCTCGCCGAACGCCTGCCGGAGCAGGAGGGCCTGCTCGTGGCGGTGCGCCGCGAGCGAGCCCGTGGCCGGGCTCGCGGACTCGGGCCGCGCGACGACCTCGAGCCGCCGCCCGGCGAACGCCGCGCCCGCGCGGGCGCGGAGGAAGTACCAGGCGCCCATGTTGAACGGCTCCTCCTGGACCCACACGACGGGGGCCGCGGTCGGGAACGGCGCCAGGGCCGCCGCGAGCGCCGCGTCGTCGAGCGGGTAGAGCTGCTCGAGCCGGACGATCGCCACGTCGGCGCGGCCCTGCTTCTCGCGCGCCTCGACGAGGTCGTAGTAGAGGCGCCCGCTCACGAGGAGCACGCGCGTCACCGCCGCCGGGGCGGGCCGCTCGTCGGCGATCACCGTCCGGAACCCGCCCGCCGCCAGGTCCTCGAGCGGCGAGACGGCCGCGGGGTGGCGGAGCAGGCTCTTGGGCGACATGACGACGAGCGGCTTGCGCCACGGGCTCACGACCTGCCGGCGCAGCGCGTGGAAGTACTGGGCCGGGGTCGTCAGGTTCACGACCTGGACGTTGTCCTCGGCCGCGAGCTGGAGGAACCGCTCGAGGCGCGCGCTCGAGTGCTCCGGCCCCTGCCCCTCGAACCCGTGCGGGAGGAGCATGACGAGCCCCGAGAGCAGGCCCCACTTGTCCTCGGCGCTCGTGATGAACTGGTCGATGATCACCTGCGCCACGTTGCAGAAGTCGCCGAACTGCGCCTCCCACAGGACGAGCCCGTCGGGCTGCTCGAGGCTCACGCCCCACTCGAAGCCGACCACGGCGACCTCGGTGAGCGGGCTGTCCCACACCTCGAACGGGGCCTGGTCGGGCGCGAGGTGGCGGAGCGCGACGTGCTGCGTCCCGTCCTCGGCGTCGTGGAGCACGGCGTGCCGGTGGCTGAACGTGCCGCGCCCGACGTCCTGGCCCGAGAGGCGCACGCGGCAGCCCTCGGTCAGGAGCGTCGCGAGCGCCGCCGCCTCGGCCGTGGCCCAGTCGAGCGGCTTCTCGCCGCGGGCCATCTCGGCCCGGGCCGCGAGCAGGCGCTCGACCTTGGCGTGCGGCCGGAACGTGGCCGGGAGCGCGAGCTGCTTCTCGAGCAGCGCGCGCAGCCGGTCCTGCGGGACGCCGGTCGCGACCGGCGCGACGTCGGCCCAGGCCCCGCCCTTGTAGTGCTGCCAGAGGAGCCACCGGTGCGACGCGGGCTCCGGCTTGTAGTCGTCGCGGCGCGCCTCGGTGAGCTCGGCCTCGAGGTGCTCGCGGCGCTCCTCGGCGATCGCGTCGGCGGTCGTCTGCGAGAGCCCCGTCTCGCGCAGGCGCTCGACGTAGCTCTCGCGGACCGTGCGCCGGGCGCGGATCTGCTTGTACATGACCGGCTGCGTGAAGGCCGGCTCGTCGCCCTCGTTGTGGCCGTGGCGCCGGTAGCAGTAGAGGTCGACGAACACGTCCTCGCCGAAGCGCGCGCGGAAGTCCATGGCGAGGCGCGCGACCTGCGCGACGGCCTCGGGGTCCTCGCCGTTCACGTGGAAGATCGGCGCGTGGAGCATGCGCGCGACGTCGGTCGCGTAGAGCGTCGAGCGGGCCGCGCTCGGCGGCGTCGTGAACCCGATCTGGTTGTTCACGATCACGTGGAGCGCGCCGCCCGTGCGGTAGCCGGGGAGCGCGCTCATGTTGAGCAGCTCCTGCACGATCCCCTGGCCCGCGAACGCCGCGTCGCCGTGGATCATGAGCGGCATGACCCGCTGCCGGGCCTCGTCGCCGAGCCGGTCCTGCCGGGCGCGCACGCGCCCCTCGACGACCGGCGAGACGAACTCGAGGTGGCTCGGGTTGAAGCAGAGCGTGAGCTGGACCTGCTTGCCCCCGGCCGTCGTGACCTCGGTCGTGCGGCCGAGGTGGTACTTCACGTCGCCGCGCCCCAGGTAGAGCTCGGGGTCGCGGTCCTCGAACTCGCGGAAGATCTGGCGCGGGCTCTTGCCGAGGATGTTCGCGAGCACGTTGAGCCGCCCGCGGTGCGCCATGCCGATCACGACCTCGCTCACGCCGTGGTCGGCGGCGCGGTCGATCGCGAGGTCGAGGAGCGGGATCAGGCTCTCGCCGCCCTCGAGCGAGAAGCTCTTGGCGCCCAGGAACTTCTTCTGGATGAACTGCTCGAAGATCTCCGCGTCGGTCAGCTTCGTGAGCAGCCGGACCTGCTCGGCGCGCGTGAGCTCGAGGTGGTTGCGCGTCTCCTCCATGCGCTCCTGCAGCCAGCGGCGCGCCTCGCCGTGCTCGATGTGCATGAACTGCACGCCGATCGTCCGGCTGTAGGTCGTGCGCAGGTGCGCGAGGAGCTCGCGGATCGTGCGCGCGCTGCGCGCGACGCGCGACGGGTTGGGCTGGTCGAGGTCCGCCTCGTCGAGCCCGAACGCGGCCGGGGTCAGCCCGGGGTCGTCGGCGTGCGGGCGGCCGAGCGGGTCGAGGTCGGCCGCGAGGTGGCCGCGGGCGCGGAACGCGTTGATCAGGAGGTCGAGCCGCTCCTGCCGGACGGCCGCGCGCGAGGCCGCTGCGACCGCGGCGCCGTTGCCGTTGCCGTTGCCGTGCCCGTTGGCGCCGGCGGCCAGGACCCCGGCGCCGCCCGCGAAGATGCTCCGCGGGCGGAAGCTCGGCCCGAGCGGCACGGCCGCCTCGCGGAGCGGGTCGAAGAAGGCCCGCCAGGCCGGGTCGACCGAGGCGGGGTCCTCGAGGAACTGCGCGTAGAGGGCCTCGGCGAAGGCGAGGTTGTGCCCGCCCAGGTCTCCGGGGGTCGCGTTCACGAAGGGGGCGCTCCTGGCGGCGCCGCGCAGGGGGGCGTCGCGGGCGCGGAGTGTAAACGAAGCCTTCGGGGCGGGGTACCGGGCCGTCGGCCACCCTCGGGGCTGCGCCGGGGCGGGGTCCGGGCGGGGGTCCGGGCGAGGGAACGCTACCCCCCGGGCCGCCGGGGGAAGCGCCGGGCGCCGCGCGCGAGCGCCTCGAGCAGGGCGCGCGCCTCCCCGGCGACGGGGCCGCCCGGGTCCTCCTCGAGCGCGCGGGCCAGGTGCTGGTAGGCCAGCGTCGGCTGGACCGGGGCGAGGACCCGGGCGGGGGGGGGGGGGGGGCGGCCGCCGGCCCCCCCCCGCCGCCCGGCCGCCCGCCCCCCCCCCCCGGGTGCGGCGGGCGGGCGGCGGGGGGGGGGGGCCCCCGGGCGCGCC
>JANJTH010000907.1 GCA_024711205.1 Planctomycetota bacterium
CGCGCCGGCTCCCGGCCCCGCCCCCGGGCGACGGCTCCGCGTCGCCGCGGCAGCGGGCCGTCTCGGCGGTCCGCCGGCTGCGCGCCGTCGTCGCGGCCTCGGGGGACCGCACCGTCTCGGCCGTCTGGCGGACGCGCAGCGTCTCCGCGCCCGGGCGGGCGGCGTCGTCGGCGCGCGGCGCCCGCACGGTCGCGGCGCGAGCGCGCGCCCCCTCGTCGAGGCGCGCCGTCACGGCGGTCACGCGCTCGTCCCGGTGCAGCCGCGCCGTCACGGCCCGGTCGGCCCGCGCGCTCGGCGCCCGCCCCCGGGGGTCGCTCGCCGCCGCACGCCGCTGGCTCGTCTGGTCGCTCACGGTCCCCTCCGTTCCGTTTCGTCCGTCGATCCGTCGGTCTTCGGGCGCAAGCCTCATGCCAGGACGGCTCCGTCCCGGCAGGCGCCGCGCAGGGGGCCCGGAGGACATATCCCCCTGGGCGCCCCTTTCGTGCGTCCCGGCCCCCCCCGTCGGGGGGGCGGCGTCACCGGACCCGCAGGTGGAAGTGGTTGTCGTGGTTGACGAGCGGGGTCGACGGCTGGACGTTGCGGTCGTTGAAGAACACGACGTCGACCTGGGTGTTCCGGGCCAGCAGCGTCAGGATCGCCTGGGTCCGGGCCCGGTCGTAGGCCGGCTCCTGGATCGTGATGGCGAGCTCCTTGCCGTCGTTGCGCATGGGCCGGCAGTCCGCGTCGATCCCGCGCTGGTGGCTCTTGTGCCCGGAGATCGGCCCGCCGTTCTCGAGGCTGATGTCGCCCACGCCGAGCCGCGGCCCGCGGCCTTGCTGGGCCCAGGCCTGGCCCGCGCGCAGGATCCCGTAGACGAGCTCGGGCTTGCCCCAGCGCCGGCTCGCCCCGTAGTAGCCGTAGAACCCGGCCCCGCTGGCGGGGAGCTGCACGAACCCCGCGCTCGAGCGGGGCAGGTTCTCGGCGCCCGCGGGCGGCGTCCCGTTGGCCGTGCCCTGGACCGCGGCGGCCTGCGTCGTCGCGGCCGGCGCGGCCGCGGCGGCGCCGCCGAACGAGGCCTGGGTCAGCCCGGCGGGCGGCGTGAACGAGGTCCCGATCGCGGCCAGGGACCCGAGCGAGCCCGCGCCCCCGCCGAAGGCCGAGCCGAACAGGGAGCCCGCGAGCCCGCCGAGCAGGCTGCCGAGCGGGCTCGAGCCCCCGCCGAGCAGCCCGCCCGCGGGGCTCCCGGCGGGCGCGCCCGCCGGGCGTCCGCCGAACAGCGCGCCGGCGAGGTTCCCGGCGGGCGCCGCCGTCGAGCCGCCGCCGAACAGCGACGTCGCGAGGCCCGCCGCGGGGTTGGTCTGGGCGGGCGCCGTGGGGGCGGCCGTCGGGCCCCCGCCGAGGAGCGAGCCCACGAACCCGCCGACGAGGTTCCCGAGCGGGCTCGTCCCGCCCGATCCGCCGCCCCCCCCGCCGACCAGGTTCCCCACGACGTTCCCGACCAGGCTGCCCAGGGGATTCCCCCCGGCGCTGCCCCCGGTCGGGGCCGGCGCGGCGCTGCCGCCCCCGAACAACGAGCCGACCAGGTTGCCGACGAACCCGCCCAGGCCGGACGACCCGCCCGTGGGCGCCGGGGCCGCGGTCTGCTGCGGAGCGCTGGCGTTCCCGCCGAACAGCCCGCCGAGGAGCCCGCCCACGAACCCGCCCAGCCCGCCCTGGCCAGGCGCGTTCTGCGCGTGCGCGACGCCGCCCTGCGTGAGCAGGAGCGCCGCCGCGAGCGCCGCCGCCCGCCCCAGGCCGCCCGCCCCGACCCGAACATGACCCGACCCGACCCGCCTCGAAGCCGTGCTGACGTACCGCAAGCTGCCTCCTTCCTTCCGCCGGTCGCGGGGAACAAGCCCCGTGCCGTCGGGGAGGGCGCCCGGAGCCCGCCGCGAACAAGTCTTTGCGAATCATGCGCTTGCACGCTCCGGCCCACCCCCGCCGCGCCCGGGGGCCCCGCTCGGCCCGTGCGTCTCGCGGGTCCAGGGCCGAACGGCGGCCGTCCGCCGCTGGACCGCCACCGGGCGGTGGCAGGGGGGTCAAGCCGCGCGCGGGCCGGGGTGGTCGTCGAGGCGGGCGCGGCGCGCGAGGAGCGCCAGGAGCGCGGCCCACGCGACCCACGCGGCGGCCGAGAGCCGGAGGCCCTGCTCGAGGAGCGGGTCCTCGAACCGGAGGACGACCTCGTGGCGGCCCGGCCCGAGGTCGACGCCGACGAACAGGCCGCCCTCGAGCGCGACCTCCGCCGGCTCGCCGTCCACCTCCACGCTCCAGTCGGGGTACCACGCCTGCGCGAAGACGACGCGGGCGGGCCCCGGGAGGTCGACCGCGACCCGCAGGTGCGTGGGCGCCAGGGCCTCGAGCGCGAGCGGCTCGACGCGCTCGCCCGGGTGCAGCGCGTAGCAGCGCGGGCGCGCCCGCGCGTGCTCGTGGAGGTAGGCGCCCGCGTCCTCGCCCGCGAGCCGGAGGTCGGGGTGCGCGAGCGGCGCGTCGAGCACGAGCCAGCGCGCGCTCAGGGCGCCCGCGCGCGCGACGAGGTGCTCGGGCGGGGCCCGCAGGAGCTCGAGCATCACGACCTCCTGCGCGAGCGGGACGGCCGACTCGAAGCCGCTCAGGTACTCGACGCCGAAGCGCGTCGCGCCGTTGCGGCGCAGCCGGCGCTGGAGCGTGAGCGGGTCGAAGCCCTCGTGGGCCGCGAGGTCCAGGACGCGCGGGTTCGACGACGCCACGACCGGCGCCGCGAGCGGCGGCGGGGTCGCGAGCACGGCGTCGGGCGCCGTCGAGACCGCGCGGTGATACCAGCTCGCCTGCTCGACCAGGAGCAGGGCGACCGCCGCCGCGAGGCGCGCCCGCCGCGCGCGCGCGGCGGAGAGGGGCGCGGCAGCGCGGCCGCCCGCGCCGAGCGCGACGACGGCGACCCCGA
>JANJTH010000944.1 GCA_024711205.1 Planctomycetota bacterium
GCCCTCGGCGCGCCGCCTCGGGGCCGGCGGCGCCGGCCGCCCCGCCGGCTGCGGGCGCCACGAGCTCCTCGAGCGCGAGCCCCTCGAGCGCGCCCGGCGCCGTGGCCCCGAACAGCTCGGCCGCGCGCGGGTTCGCGTCGACGACGCGGCCGTCGCGCGCGAGGAGGAGCGCGTCGCCCGCGGCGTCGAACAGGGCGCGGAAGCGGCCCTCGCTCTCGCGCAGGGCCTCCTCGGCCTCGAGCGCGTGGAGCACGCCCTCGATGCTCGCGAGCTCGGCGAAGCGCGACGTCCCGCCCTGGACCGGGGTCGCGCGGCGCGCGCCGAGCCGCTCGAGGTCCGACGAGAGCTGCGCGAGCGGGCGCGCGATCCGGTCCGAGAGCACGTAGCCGAGCAGGATCGCGACCGCCATGCCCAGGCCGACGACGGCGAGCGAGCGGCGCAGGCTCGCCTCGAGCGCGCCGAGCACGTCGTCGGCCGGGACGACCGCCCCGACGACCCAGTGCAGCCCAGGGCCGGGCACGAACGGCGCGTAGCCGGCGAAGTAGGCCTCGCCCTCGGCCTCGAACACGAACGTCCGCGTCGGGTCGGCCGGCGCCGGGGCCCCGTCGGCCGCGGGGGCCGGCGCCCCCACCGTGAGCCCGCGGAACGCGGCCGTCCGGGCGAACGCGCGCGTCGCCGGGTCGTCGACGTCCTCGAGCCGGAGGAGGGCGCCCTCGGCGCCCTGGCCGCTCACGGCGACCACGCGCGCCGACGGGTGCGCGAGGAGCGTCCCGTCGCGCGCGAACACGAAGGTGCGCCCGCGCGGGGTCACGCGCGCGCGCGCGGCGAGGGCCGAGAGGCGGTTCAGGTCGAAGTCGGCGGTCACGACGCCGACGAGCCGGCCGCCGGCCGCGACGACCGGGCGCGCGAGCGTGATCCCGGGGACCGCCTGCTCGAAGAACACGTAGGGCGGCGTCCACACGCGCTCCCCCGGCCCGGCCGCCGCGGCCCGCCGGTAGAAGTCGCGCTCGCGGGGGTCGTAGCCCGTGTCCTCGACCCGGCGCAGGGGCCGCCAGGCCCCCGCGGCGTCGCGCTCGTCCTCCTCGAGCCGCGTGCGACCGCCCTCGAGCACGCTGTGGTTGCGGCGGACCCGCCCCTCGGCGGTCCGGTAGACGCCGAGGAAGCTCCCGTCGGCCCCGCTGAAGGAGAACCATCCGACGTCGCGGTGGGCCTGGAGCAGGCTCGCGAGCCGGGGCGTGAGCGCCTCGGGCGTGGGCGCGATCCAGCCGTCGGCGAGGCCGCCCACGAGGTGGTCGACGGCGGGGGCGGGGCGCGAGAGCTCGCGCTCGACGGCGAGCGACAGGTCGCGGGCCGCGGCGTCGAAGCGCTCGCCGGCGACCGCCTCGAGGTGCGCGCGCTCGCTGAGGTAGGTCCAGCCCGCGATCCCGCCGCCCGTCGCGAGCACGAGGCTCGGGACCGCCGTGAGGAGGAGCGTGCGGTAGCTGATCGTCCAGGCCACGGGCCGGATCATGGCACACGGGCCCGGCCCGCCCGGGGCGCCCGCGGCCGCTACTCGAGCCCGAGCTCCTTCGCGAGCTGGTCGAGCTCGGGCTGGGGCCGGTCGGCGCGGCGGGCGCGCCCGGCGGCGAGGCGCCGCTCCGCCTCCTCCCGCTGCCCGCGCGCGAGGGCCACGCGGACGGCGACGACGAAGGCGAGCTGGGGGGCCTCCGGGTGCTCGAGCACCCCGGCCAGCGCCTCGTCGGCCGCGGCGGGGTCGCCGGCGAGCTGGTGGCAGATGGCGAGGCGGACCTGCCCCTCGAGGCGCGTGGCGGGGAGCAGGTGGCGCTCGGCGCCCTCCGCCCAGCGCACGGCCTCGAGCGCCGCGCGGGCCGCCGCGATCGCCTCGGGGTGCCTGCCGACCGCGCTCAGGTGCTCGGCGAGCTCGCGCCACGCCGACGCGAGCTGGTTCCAGACCTGCTCGCGCGCGACGTCCCCGCGCGGGCGCGCGAGCGCGAGCGCGAGGTCCTGGACCGTGGCGCGTCGGAGGCGCTCGGCCTCGGCCGCGCGCCCGAGCGTCACGAGCAGGCGGACGCGGAGCTGGCGCAGCGGCCGGAGCGACATGGCGTCCGTGTCGGGCTCGGCGGCGGTGAGGCGCTCGAGGGCCTCCTCGAGCGCGGCCTGCGCCCCCGCCGGGTCCTCGCGCGCCCGCGCCTCGTGGAGGAGCCCCAGGACCTCGGCCGTCCGCCGGGCGGCGAGGACGCGGTGCCGGGGCGCGAGCGCGCCGCGGCGCTCGAGCACGCGCCGGCCGAGGGCGACGACCGGCTCGATCGCCGCGGCCGCCTCGGCCGCCGGCGGGCCGTCCCCCTCCGTGAGCGCCCGCACGCCGTGCAGGAGGCGCAGGTAGGCGACGCCCGCGTCCCCGGGCAGCGCGGCCTCGAGCGCGTCGAGCGCGGCCGGCGGGGCCATGCTCGCGAGGTAGCCGTCGTCGTAGGGGACCGGGGTGCGCGCGAGCGCGAGCGCGAGCCAGGCGGGCTCGCGCGCCGCGCGGCGCCAGTCCTGTCGCGCGCTCACGAGCAGCTCGAGGAAGGCCGGCGCGGCGCAGGGGCGCGGGTCCAGGCGGTGGTGGCGGCGCGCGCTCCAGCGCAGGAGGTCGTCGAGGGCCGGGCGCGCCTGCGCGCCCACGAGCCGGCCGACCCGCGCGTCGAGCGCGCGGTCGAGCGCGGCGCGGAGGCGCGGGCCCGCCTCGACGGCGGGCG
>JANJTH010000946.1 GCA_024711205.1 Planctomycetota bacterium
CCGCGCGACGGTGCGGGCCCGCGGGGCGCGCGACGCGCGGGCCCGCGGAGCGCGCGCCGCCGGAACCCGTGGCCGGCGCGCTCCGGGACCCGGGCGACGAAGCGCCGTGCGCGCGCGAGGGCTACCGTCGAGGCATGACCAGCCCGTCCCCGATCGACCCGCTCCGTCCCGCGTCCGCGCGCGGCGACGCAGCTCCGGGCCGCCCGGCCACCCCGGGACGTCGCGCGCCGCGCGGCGCGCTCGCCGTCGTGGCCGGCCTCGTGGCCCTCCTGTCAGGCGGCCTCGCCGCGCGCGCAGCCTCGCAGGAGCCGCCCGCGCCCCCCCGCCCCGAGCAGCCCCCGCCCGCCCCGGCGGCGGCGCCGTCGCCCGGGGCGCTCCCGCTCGACGCGCGCGAGAGCCGCCTCCTCGCGTTCCTCTACAAGGACGGCGTCGCCGCGCGCCTCGCCCACGACCACGTGGTCCAGGCGACCGAGCTCGAGGGCGAACTCGCCTGGGACCCGGCGCGCCCCGCCGACCTCGTGGTGCGCGTCGTCGCGCGCGCGGCCTCGCTCGTGGCCGACCCGCCCGCGCTCGTGGCCGAGTACCGCGTCCAGAACGACCTCGGGCCGGGCGACCGCGCCAAGGTCACGGCCACGCTCCGGGGCCCCGACCAGCTCGACGTGGCCCGCCACCCGACGATCGCCTTCGAGAGCACGGGCGCTCGTGTGGGCCCCGCGGGCGAGCTCCTGCTCGAGGGCCGCTTCACGCTCCGGGGCGTCACGCGGCCGGTCCGGTGCGTGGCGACCCTCGCGCGGGACGGCGACGCCGTGCGCGGCGAGGCGACCTTCCGGCTCCGGCAGCGCGACTTCGGCTACGAGCCCTACAGCGCGCTCCTGGGCGCGATCCGCGTGCAAGACCAGGTCACGATCCGCGCGCGCCTCGTGGCCCGCCCGCGGACCCCGCCCCGCTGAGCGCGGCGGCGCCGCCGCGCGCCGGAGGCGAGCATCGCCCGTCGCGCGACCGCGTGGCGTCGCCGCGCGCCGAATCGCCCGCCTCGTGGCCCGACGAAGCCTGCGCCCGTCAGCCGCGCCTGGCCCTCGGCGAGTCGATCTCCGCGCGGCGAAGAGAGCCCCCGCCTGGGCGTCGTGCGCGAGCACCCGGGCCGTTCGATCGAATCGAGCTTCGCCGGTTCGAGTCGAGGGGGTGCAGCCGCGAGAGGAGAACCCCCAGTGCACCGCCTCGTCCCGCTTCTTCTGCTCGTCTCGTCCACCGCCGCGTGCTCCACGGCGCCCCTCGCGCCCGCGGAGTCGGCCGCTCCCCAGAGGTTCGGGCCCTGCGACCGGGTCGTCGTCGCAGAACCTGGCACGGAGGTCGCCTTCCAGCTCTCGTCCGCAGAGAGCCACGACCTGGTTCGCGAGCTCAACAGGGCCTACGCCAACACGTCTCCGAGGCCGAGGAGCGACTGGCGCCACCGGACCGCGCCCTCCATGTCGATCCGCCTGCTCGACCCGAGTGGAGACCGCGAGCTCCAGGTGTTGGGCACGAAGGACGCGATCCACGACGTGGAGCGAGGTCAGATCCTCTTCGGGCCCTTCGCGTTCCTGGAGCCCCTGTCCGAGCGCCTCGTCGCCCTCTCGCGCCCTGGGGGGACGCGGCGACCCTGATTGCCAGCGCCCTCACGCGGACGGGACCCGCGCTCGCGGTCAGCTCGAGCGCGCCCTGGTCGACTCCCGGCGGACTGGGGCACACGGCGGCGGCCCCGGGCTCGATCGGCGCGCTCCCGGGCCTGGAGTCAGTCCCGTCGCGGCCCGGGCGGTCCATGCGCGTCGAACGGCCAGCGCGACGGGAGGTGGGCGGCGTAGGCCCGCGCGAAGGCGCCGACGTCCTGCCAGCGCACGTCGAGGCGGTGCTCCGGCAACAGGTGCCAGGAAACCTGGCCGGTCCGCGGGTGGAGCAGGACCTGGTCGCCGTTGCGCGCGTGGAAGAGCTCGATCGCACCTCGCCAGGCGGGATCTGGGACGTCGAACTCGGTGACACCCAGCGCGTCCGCGCGCCAGAGGCCGCCGGCTGTCCCCGGCTCGGACTCGCGGGTGCCGCCGAAGGCCGCGACGAAGGCCGTCGTCAGCTCCAGGCCCACGGAGAGCTCCAGCGCACGGAGCCGTCGCTCGACCTGCTCGCGCGGCGCGGGCTGCTGGACGAACACACACGACGGTTCGCGGTCGCCGTGGTCTGCCTCGCCGACGGGTAGCTCCATGGCCCAGCTCTCCCGTGCGAGCTGTTCGAGCTCGTCCACATCGGCCTCGAGCGCGCCGTCGTCGCCTTGGTCCAGGAGGAACCGCCGGGCCTCGACGGGGTCGAATCGCCAGGGCGTCGGTAGCCAGGGCCGAGGAGTCCAGGTCACCGGCGGCAGCGGCCCGTCCGCCGAGAGTTCGACGTAGGCCTCACGGCACCCGACGACGAGCGCCGGGTGCGTGTAGGTGCGCAGCGCCGCGGCCAGGGGCTCGAGCGCGTCCGGAATGCCCCGCCAGCGCTCCGCCACCCACGCGCGCACCCTTGCCTCGTCGAGCGGCACCAGGCTGCGCGCCCAGCGCGGGAGTCCGTCGAGCACTTCGGGGGCGAGCTGGGTCTCACAGGGGAACGGGGCCCGGAGGTCGACGTCAGCGTCGCTCATGCCGCAGGGAGTGTACCGCCGCACCGCCTGGTCCTCGCTCGACTGCCTGGCGAAGTCATCGGGCGCGCCTCGAGGGACCGGAGCCCACAAGTCCGCCGGACCGGCCCCATGCGACGGGGCGCTTGGAGGTTAAAGCGCTACAGAACAATGCATTGCACCAGCAGGCGCGGTAAGATAAAACAAAATACCTTGCCGAGGTGGCGCGTGGCGGAGTGGGGCTTCTACGGTCGCGCGGCGGAGCTGGCCGACCTCCAAGGGATCCTTGCGCGCGGGCGCTGGTTCTTCGCGCGGATCACCGGGAGACGCCGGATCGGGAAGACGACGCTGATCGAGCACGCGCTCCGGACCGCGGGGCCGCGCGACGCGCTCTACGTGCAGATTCCGGACTCGGCGCCAGCAGGGGTCCTCTCCGCGGTGGCCGACGCCATGGAGACCTTCGAGGTGGATCCCTCGGCCTTCCCGCCTCCGAGGAGCCTGCAGGAGCTCGCTCAGCTCGTCGGCAAGCTGGCGGAGGCCGGCTACGTCGTGGCCCTGGACGAGTTCCAGTACTTCAGCCGCAAGCACCTCTACGAGTTCACCTCGCACCTCCAGGCGACCGTCGACGGGTTGTCCTCGCGGGCCTCCTCGGTCCCCGGCGGGTTGATCGTGCTCGGCTCGATCCACACCGAGCTCGTCGCGCTGCTCGAGGACAGGTCCGCGCCCCTCTACAACCGCACCACCGATCATCTCGAGCTCGGGCACCTGGACCTCGCGTCGATCCTGACGATCTTGCGGGCCCACGCGGACGAGGAGCCCGAGCGCCTGCTCTTCCTCTGGAACCTCTTCGAGGGCGTGCCCAAGTTCTATCGAGACTGCTTCGAGCAAGGCGTGCTCGACGCGGACCGGCGCGCGCTGCTGCGCGCCATGTTCTTTCGCAGCTCGTCACCCTTGAGGACCGAGGCGGACAACTGGTTCCTGAGCGAGCTGCGCGGGCGCTACGACGTGATCCTGAAGTTCCTGGCGCGGCGACCGGGCTGCACCCACGCCGACCTGGTCGACCACGTGAAGTCGATGAGCCCCGGGACGGAGGAGCAGGTGGGCGGCTACCTCAAGGTGCTCGTCGAGCGATATCGAATGATCGAGCGGCGCCTGCCGATCTTCTCCAAGCCGACGGCCAGGAAGGGGCGCTACTACCTGCGCGACAACTTCCTCCGCGCGTGGCTCAGCTCCCTCGCCAACTCCGTGGCCGCGATCAACTTCAAGCCCCTGGACAGGCTGGTCGAGCAGTCCGACCTCCGCCTGCACGAGTCGGAGGGCTTCGGCTTCGAGCGGCTCGTCGCGCACCTCTACGCGGAGCGCAGCCGCAGGGGGCTGGCGGGCTTCGCGCTCAGCCACCGGATCGACGGCTTCTGGGACCGAGGCGAGACGGAGATCGACCTGGTGGCCGTGAACGAGGACGACCAGGTGATCCGCTTCGGGAGCTGCAAGCGCACGGCCGCGCGGCTGCGTCCCGACCTCCCGCGGTTCGATCGCCACATCCTCCAGTTCATGAGGCTCAACCAGCGCTACGAGGGCTGGACGCTCGAGAAGGTCGCCATCGCGCCTGAGCTCCGCGACCAGGACGAGCGGCGGGCGATCCAGGCCCTGGGATACGCCCCGCAGGACCTCAGGGACCTCACGCACGACCTGTAGGGCGACCGGCGTCGACCTCGCGGCGGGGGCGGGCCACCCGGCGCCAGGGCGACGTTCGGACGGCGGGAGCTCTCGAGGCGCGCGAGATCGACGCGACACCGGCCGCCACGCCCTCGCGGGCGCGCGCAGGGCAGAGGGCGGCCACCTACCGCAGCGCGGCCGCGAGCTCGGGGGGGAGCGGCTCGTCGAAGGTGCGCGGCCCCGCCGGGTCGTCGGGGCCGAGCGGGGGGACGACGAGGCGACCGGCGTGGAGGAACAGGCGCGGCACGCCGAGGCGCCGCGCGAGCGCGCTCGCGGCGGGCGTGCCGTGGCGCGGGTCGCCGAGCACGGGGTGGCCGAGCGCGGCGAGGTGCGCGCGGATCTGGTGCGTGCGCCCCGTGTCGAGCTCGAGCTCGAGCAGGCTCGCCGGGCCGTGGCGGGCGCGCGTGCGGTAGCGCGTGCGCGCGGCCCGGCCGTCCGCCTGCGGGCGGACCTGCTCGCGCCCGCGCGGCCCCTCCGTGCCGAGCGCGAGCGCGACCGCGCCCGCGGGCGGGTCGGGCGCGCC